>CAYFRC010000075.1:4825-8375 GCA_964345325.1 uncultured Oscillospiraceae bacterium | reverse complement strand
ACGACCGCGAGAGTGCCGTAGCGCACGGTGAGATCTCGAACTTCAAGCATAGCCCTTCCTCCGTGTCGTATAAAAAATGTACACGAACAGCATCGCACCGATGAGAGATGTTACCACCCCTATCGGAAGCTCCACGGGGTTGAGCAGAACCCGCGCGGCGAGGTCGCAAAGCATCAAAAACGCCGCGCCGCCGAACGTGCATGCGGGGAGCAAACGCTTGTGGTTGGGCCCCGCAATCATGCGCGCGATGTGTGGCGTGACCAGCCCCACAAACCCGATCGTCCCGCCGATGGATACGCAAACGCCAATCAATACGGAAGATGCAATCAGGATAACCAGCTTCACGCGCCGCACGTTCACGCCCACATGGCGGGCGTTGTCCTCACCGACGGCAAAAGCATTCAGTTCGCCCGCGTGCAGGTAGATTGCGCCGCCGCAGGCGAGAAGCGCGACAAAAAGCGTAAGCGCGTTTTGGTAACTGCTCCCCGAAAGGCTGCCCATCGTCCAGAAGGTGATGTGCTGCACCTTGTCGGGCGCAAAGGCGATGACGAGGCTCATGACGGACGATGCGAACATCGAAAAAATCACGCCGATTAAGATGATTGTGTTCGTGGACAGCGAATAATCCAGCTTATATGCCAAAGACAATATGATAGCGAGCGAACCGAACGCGAAGAGGATCGCCATGATCATCGTTCCCGCGAACGGAAGCGACGGGATCGCGATGCCGAAGGCGATCGCGATCACCGCGCCGAGGCTCGCGCCGCTGGATACGCCGAGCGTGGAGCCGTCCGCGAGTGGGTTTTTCAAAAGCCCCTGCATCGCCGCGCCCGCCAAAGAGAGCGACGCGCCGACCAGCGCCACCGAGAGCACGCGCGGCAGCCGCACGGAAGCGCTGATCGCGGGGAGCTGTACGCTATCGGGCACGGGCTTTCGCAAAATCGTGTGTACGATTACCGTAAGTGTGTCGCCGAGCGGCACGTACACGCTGCCAACGGATACGCACAGCAGCAGCACAAACAGCGTCGCGCCGAAAACCACCGCCTGTCCGATGGGGCCAAAGCCTTCGCGTTTTTGCACGGTATTCCAACTCCTTTGGCTGCCCTTGCGGCAGCCGCCTTCTGAGATTCTGCGTTCGCGCCTATGCGGCGTCGTCCGCAGTCACGCCGAATACGAAATCGAACAGCATTTGCGCGCCGTCCGCGAGGCGCGGGCCGGGGCGGGACAGTTCGTTGCCCGTGAGGTTCAGAATCGCGCCGTTTTTCACGGCTCTGACATTCTCCCAGCCGGCGCGCGAGAGAATCTCCTCTTCCGGCGTCGGGCCTTCGCCGAAGTACATGGAAATGGTGACGATGTAGTCCGGGTTGCGCTCGATCACCTGCTCCTCGGAAATCTCCGCCCAGCCTTCGACGTCCGCAAAGCAGTTCACCAGCCCCAGCATCTCGGCGACCTCGTTCATGAACGTGCCGCTTCCGGCTGTCCAAAGCCCGTACTGCAGCGGGGAAACCTCGAAATATACGGTTTCGGGGCAGGTACATTGCGCGCTTTGGGTGACGTCTTCAAACGTCTGCTTCATGGAGTCTATGACATCTGCGGCCTCCGCGTCCTTGCCCATGAGCGTCCCGATCATGGAAATGGCGGTATAGGCGCCCTCGATATCCTGCGCATCGGAAACGACGACAGCGATGCCGGCCTCCGTGAGCGCAGCCACCTGCTCCTCGGTTTGTGCCATCGTGCTCATGAGGAGCACCTGCGGCTTGAGGGCGATGATCTGCTCGAGGTTCGTTTCGTACCCGGACTGTACGGCGGGAACATCCATGACCTCGGGGGGGTAGTCGCAATAGCTTCCGCGACCGACGAGCGAATCTCCCGCGCCGATGGCGTAGAGAATCTCGCAATCGGCAGGCGTCAGCGCCACGACGCGCGTTGCGGGCTCGGTCAGCGTTATCTCGCGCCCGGTCATGTCGGTAACGGTTATGCCGCCTTCGGCAAGCGCGAGCGCGGGGCAGAGCAGCAGGGTGCAGAGCAACAGGGCAATGCGTCTTCCGGTCTTCATGGTGGGTTCCTCTCCTCTTCGATATAGTACAAACGAACGGCGATTCGGAGGAAAAAGCCGTTCCCCTCGCGAGGAACGGCAAAAGAGCATAGCAAAGCTACCTCTTTCGGACATCCCCTTCCCAGGAGCGATGCTCGATATAAGCGCAAATCGTATCCAGGTCTCCCGACTTTGCATCATCCTACCGGGGCGCCTTCCCGCTTTCGCAGTGACTGTGTTGCCCTTTCGTCCGCTTCACGGTGACTGGGATCGTCCGGGATTCCCACCCGGTTCCCTTCGCCCCTGTACAGGGCGGCGCTTTCGCGCAGATACGCACGCTGTTCGTTTGCGGTTTCATTATAGCACACATTGCGCGTGCGGTCAACGTGCGGAAAAAATGCTTTTTATGTATAAGACATTCTTTTGCGTGATATCCTGTTGCGTATCGAATCTGTTGTTTATATTCCTGTATGTTTTACACCCTTATTTAGCCTTGATTTATAGCATGCATACCGTATCGCCTTGAAGAATTTACATTTTTGCCATTGACTTATCTCAAACGCGCATAGTACAATAAATATGTTTGGGGTGCCGAAAGCGACTCTTGCGGTTTATATCGCGGGATGCACGCGAAAATCGGATATCGTGCCTGTAAAAGCAGCACCCCGATTCAGAATATAATTGCCATGACAAGGCGATTATAAATACAACAACGGAGGAAACTGGTATGAAAAGAAAAGTCACCGTGGCGCAGTATGGTTGCGGACGGATGAGCCGCTACCTGATGCGGTACGCAATCGAGAAGGGATGCGAACTTGTAGCTGCGTTTGATATCAACCCCGCTGTCGTCGGCAAGGATGTCAGCGAAATCATAGGAAACGGGTACAAGACCGTCGGAATTCCGGTAAGCAGCGCGGAGAAGGCCGACGAGATACTCGGCGCTTTGAAACCGGATGTATGCATCATTGCGACGCGCAGCACCGTGGCGGAGCTCGAGGATATCCTGACCATCTGCGCCAAGCACGGAATAAACGCCATAACCACCTGTGAAGAGGCGCTCTACCCGTGGAATTCCTCGCCAGCCCTCACCGCGAAACTCGATGCGCTCGCCAAAGAAGGAAACTGCACACTCACCGGCGTAGGGTACTGCGACCTCTATTGGGGCACGATGGTCACCAATCTTGCGGGTTCGTCCTTCCAAATAAAAAAGATCAAGGGCAGCAGCTCCTACAACGTGGAAGATTACGGCATCGCGCTTGCAGAGGGACACGGGGCAGGCCTGAGCATAGACGAATTCAACAAGACGATCGGCTGCTACAACGATACGCCGTCGGACGAGATAAAGCAGCTCGTGGAAAGCGGGGCGTATGTTCCGTCCTATATGTGGAACCAGAACGGCTGGCTCTGCAGCAAGCTTGGACTCCATGTAGTCAGTCAGACTCAGAAATGCATACCTTGCGTAGATAAGGAAGATATCGTATCTGAGACGCTCGGCATGACAGTAAAGGCAGGAAA
>CAYFRC010000075.1:0-4815 GCA_964345325.1 uncultured Oscillospiraceae bacterium | reverse complement strand
GCATTCCCTGTATAAGCGATACCGACCTTCATTCCGAAACACTCGGCATGACGATAAAAGCCGGCGATGCCACCGGTATGGCTGCCATTGTCACGACCGAAACCGCAGAGGGCATCACGCTTGTAACGGAATGCATCGGCAAGGTATATGCTCCCGATGAATTCGACAAAAACGAGTGGACGCTCGAAGGTGAACCCGATACAACCGCCATCGTCAACCGTCCCGCCACGGTCGAACTCACCTGCGCGACGCTCGTAAACCGCCTGGCGCAGTTGATCGACGCGCCTGCGGGATATGTCACCACCGATCGCTTCCCCTATAACGAATACTATGTTCGGCCGGTCAACGAATATGTGAAGAGCAAATAACTTCTGACAGGCAAAGGAGATAAACGTTTCTCCTTTAAAGTGTATGGGCTGCAGTTAAGCGCAAACTTAGCTGCAGCTTCGTTTTTATGGTCGACACGGGGATATACTGCAGTTTGGTGGGAAGGATATCTGAAAACGCGTGTAAGTATCGCGGGGCGAAACCTGTCGGAAAATATCATGTGGCTTTGACGTGGCGGGCGTGTGTAATAAAAAACTTATATTAAGAAGACAGAGGGTAAAAATAAAGAAGGCTCGCGCGTCGGATACTTCGAAGTATCCGACGCGCGCACCTACCGAAAACTGCTTGTTTTGCGTGTGCCAAGTTACGGTGCAAAGAGAGGGTCGAAGCGCATTCTCCTTTTACTTGAAGAAGCTCGCCGTGTCGATTTTCTGATACCCGCCGAAGCTTCCGGGATAGGCAAACATCTCTTCCGCCAGTTCCCGGCCGAGGAACGCCATTGTAATCTCGTTCGCTTTCGCGTTGATATCGATGTCTGCAAAGGCATCGGGATATGCCGTTTTGGCGATGAACCACGTGTTGATGAGCGCGACTTCGTAGTTCGTGTAGTAGGCGTTAAACGCCATCTGCAGGTAAACTTCGCCGTCCTGCCACGCTTTGCAGGTGTCAAACATGGCATTGTTTTCCTGATAGAGCGGCTGTATGTTCTTTACCGCCGCCGCGTCGATGATCATGATATCCATATTCTCGCCGATTGCGACGAACTTCTCCTCCTCGATGGGCTGAACGCCGGGCATCGCGAGGTCGGTCACCGCGTTTTTGATGTTGGCGACGGCGAAGGGGGCGTAGTTCTGCGCGGTCATCAGGTGGTTGGTCGTGCCCCAGTTGCCGAGGCCGCAGATATACACGGCGGGCTTTGAAGCATCGTCGATCGCGGAAGTTCTCTGCGAAATCTCGTCCCGTTCGGCAGCGATAAAGGAAACCAGCGCATCCGCCTTTTCTTCGTTTCCGAAGATTGTGCCGAGCAGCGCCATGGAGCCTGCGAACGCTTCGTCAAAAACGCCGTCGGGGCCCGATTTCAGCGTGATGACCGGGAGGCCCAACTGCTCCTGAAGCGCGTCCTCCTTCTCGACGTCCTCATATTCCGAGATCACGATGTCGGGATCGCAGGAGAGGATCTTCTCCGCCTCCGCGGTCTGCGCAGCGGGGCCGCCCACGCCGCAGGAGGGGAGCTGCGCGAACACGTCTTCATAGGCGATCAGATACGGGCGCGCCGTGCCGTCAAACATCTTCGGACGCTCGGAAAGGGATGTGTTGTCGATATCCTCGATGCCGCAGAGCAGATTCACATCGCCTACATAGCTGTACATGCGCAGCGCGCCCGCGCCGATGCAGACGACGCGCTGATAGCTGCCGGGGATGACGGAGACCTCTCTTCCGATCATGTCGGTTACGACGATCTCTTGCGCACTCTCCGCCTGCGCCGCGAAAGCGCATGCGGAAAACAGCATGACTACAGTCAGAAACAGTGCAAACAGGTTCTTAGTTCTCATTTCTCGTTCCTCCTAAAATAATTTTCTCGCCATCGTGGTGTATGATTCTGACATCGACGTCAAAAACATCGCGAACGGTTTCTTCAGTAAAGATATCCTTCGTACCGGAGTATTTGATCGTGCCGTCCTTCATGAAGAAAAACCTGTCGCCGAAGCTCAGCGCGCGGTTCAGGTCGTGCAGCGAGCTCAGGATGCTGATGTTTCGCTCCCTCGCGAGCTTTTTCGCCTCGTCGATGATGAGCTGTTCGTTTGCGATATCCAGGTTTCCCGTCGGTTCGTCAAAGACCAAAAGCTTCGGCTCCTGCGCCAGCGCCCGCGCGATTGCGATCTTTTGGCGTTCGCCGCCGGAGAGCTCCTCCACATTTCGGTCGGCATATGCTTCGAGCCGCATATCTGCGAGGATTCTTTGTGCGATGGCATAGTCCTCTTCGCCCGCCTTCAGCCCGAATCGGGAAACGCGCCCCATCAAAACGGAATCGAACACCGAAAGTTCGCCGAAGCGAATGTCCTGCGGCACATAGGCGATGAGGGATGCGCGCTCGCGCCTTGGCATCGTCAAAAGATCCTTCCCGTCAAAGCGCATCGATCCGCCGAGCGGCTTTAGGATGCCGAGGATATTCTTAAAGAGCGTCGTTTTCCCTGAGCCATTCTTTCCAAGCAGGATGCCGATCTCGCCCGAGGGCAGGGCCATGCTCACATCCCGAAGCACGAGCGGGGCGCGCCTCCCGTATCGGAAGGACAGATTGTCGACCTCTAACATTACCGCCGCCCCCCTTTGGAAAAGATGATCGCCACAAAGAAGGGCGCACCGAGCAGCGTCGTGATCGCGCCTACGGGCAGCGCGGAGCCGCCGCCCATGCTGCGGGACAGCGTGTCGGCCGCGAGCAAAAGCAGGCTGCCGCACAGAACGGACGCGGGCGTCGCGAACCGATGGTCGTGCCCCAAAATCTTTTTGACCACGTGCGGGCAGATGATTCCCACAAATCCGATCACGCCGAGAAAGGATACGCACACCGCCGTGATCATCGAGGCGAGCAGGAGCGAAACGAACCGCAGCCTGTCCACGTGTACGCCCATAGTCTTGGCGACCGCATCGCCGCTGAGCAGCGCGTTGTACCGCCACGACATCGACTGGAAGAACGCGGTTCCCAGCGCGACGACCGCAGACAGAATCAGGTCCGTGCTATACGTCGCGCGCCCCAAATCGCCGAAGTTCCATATAACCGCTGCAGACAAGCCGACATCCGTTGCGTAGAACTGGAGGATCGTCGTGCCCGCCGTCCAGACGGAGCCCATGGCGATGCCTGCCAACACCACCACATTGGGCGAGAAGGATCGGAACTTGCACAGCCCCAGAATCATGAGGATGGAGGCGACGGCGAACAGAAACGCCATGAGAGATGTGGCGTATGGATTCGCGCCGACCATATAGTTGGAAACGTTGTGCCCCGTGCGCAAAAATCCGCCCGCGAACGCGATGATCGAAAGGTTCGCGCCGAAAACCG
Organism: uncultured Oscillospiraceae bacterium; assembly: GCA_964345325.1. Lineage (GTDB taxonomy): Bacteria > Bacillota > Clostridia > Christensenellales > Aristaeellaceae > CAYFRC01. The sequence continues at coordinate 1,430 of CAYFRC010000075.1, read as the reverse complement.
CCGCGTTGGAAACGCCCAGCGTGGAGGGGGACGCCATGGTGTTGTTGAGCACCGTCTGCATGACGAGCCCCGAGACCGAAAGCCCCGCGCCCGCGAGGATTGCTGCCAAAACGCGCGGGATGCGGATGTTCCAGATGATTTTTGCGCTTGCGCCATCGCGCTTTCCGATGAGCGCCGCAAAGCTCTCGGAAATCGGCATGTTCGAGGAGCCGACGAACAGGCAGAGGAAGGACAGCACGAACACGGCCGCAGACCGCGCGAGAATCGCCTGTTTTTTTCTGTTCGGTGTCATGTTCTATCGTCCTCCTTTTGTGAGATACGCCTGCGGGAGACGATGGATTTCGCATCGTCCGATATAGGGGTGTCCACGACGCCCGCACTCCGATTCAAATCGCGGCTGAAAAGCGGGGTTGATGCAATGAACGCAGAGCGGGTACGCGGAATCCGTATCGCGCGAAAATGCCGAAGGCCATCCGTTTACCGCATTCAAACTCCATGGGTTCGCCTTGCGGGGCATTTCCGCAAAAAAAGACACATGGTTTTTCTTCGGAAAAACCGCGTGCCTTCATAGCACACATTCAGCTGTGACTTCCGCATAATAGAAACGCTTCTGCGCCTTTGGACGCCTTCGTGACATCCGTTTCATACAGTATACCCGATTCTGTTTTTTTCGTCAATACAGAATATGCCGAATTTGCAAGTTTAACCCTCTGCAGGAGCGAAAAAAACCCGCGCGCCGAAATAGAGCGCGCGGGACGCATAATGCGGACTTATTTATTCAGGTATTCGAAGAATTCGAGCCGCTCCCCGTCGGGCCCTTCAAAGAACAGGTTTTTTACGCCGCCGCACAGATCCGGCATGGTCTTGATTTCGCCGGAGAAGGGGAAACGCTTTTCGGTGAGTTTGCAGACGAGCTTTTCGATATCCTCGACCTCGATGGCAATGTGATCGATGACGCCCGCCGGGCGCGGCTTGTAGTCCGCGATCTCGACGAGTTCCAAAATGCACGAGCCGACGCGCAGGAACTGGAGATTTCCGTACCTGCCGGCGTCCTCAAAGCCGAGCTGATCGATGTAAAACTTGTTGGATTCCTCGATGGATTTTACAAAAATACCGATGTGGGCAAGCCCCGTCATTTTTCCGCCGCATGCGTCGCACTTTGCCATGGAAAGCACCTCCTGTTGTTTGTAACTCCATTATATACGTTTTTACGAACTTTGTCAAATGGAATTTAACCGTTTTTACATGAAAAAATATGCATCGGGAGTATATAATACTTGCAGTCGCTATCCAAACGGAAGCGAACCACCGCGCACGTTGCACGGAACAATATGTCGGCTATCCGCAAAGGAAGCCGAACGGAGGGAAAAACATGAAAAAGAACACATTTCGCCTGGTCCTGTCGGCACTGTTTGTAAGCCTCGTGCTCC
>CAYFRC010000074.1:0-8486 GCA_964345325.1 uncultured Oscillospiraceae bacterium | reverse complement strand
ATGTCCAAACAAAGCCGCCTCGTTGGAAGAAGCGAACTGTCAATGCCTACACGCCAGAAGGGCGCGCGGAAATCCATAAAAACCTGGGCATCAATGTAAGCATACTCCATATGCTTATGCGGGCCAAGGAGTGCAACCGAAGTATTGAATATATGGATAACCGACTGTCTTTATACTGCGCGCAATATGGAAAATGCGCTGTTACAGCGCGTGTGTTGGAATGCGGCGAGATCCACTGCCACCATAAAACTCCCAAAAGGCAGGGTGGTACAGATCGGTATGCAAACTTGGTCATCGTACACGTTGATGTCCACCAACTTATACACGCTACCAAACAGGAAACCATTGACAAGTACCTTCGTCCAATGGACCTCGACAGCAAGAGCCTAAAGAAGCTAAACGATTTGCGCAAAGAGGCAGGCAATGCGCCTGTTTCCGCATAACAGAGGATTCGCAGCATGTTATGTTCACAAACCTTGGGAAAACACTGTATACCCGATGGCGCGCCGTGTGAGGTGAAAATCTCATGCACGGTGCAGAGCGGGGGAAAATCTGGCGATAACATCAAAGGATTACCTATCGCTATTTCCGATTCCGTGAGGCGCACCTATGGCGACAGCAACGATATATGCAACCGACTGTAAGTGGGGCGCATCTTCATTCAACAGCACGACCGATCTGAAGGTCGGCAAATCCTCATCGGCGACATACAGAGGGCGACTGACTTTTGCGGCTGTTCCGGAAACATGGGTGATACGGAGCATAACGCTCAAGCTGCGCCGCATCGACAGCTACTCTTCACACACGCTGCTCTTCGGCGGATCGACTGACTCCGCCTTCGGCGCGACACTGGACTATTCTTTCACGCAATCCATTACAGGCAGCAAAGGGGAAAAGACAGTAGACCTTACGGAATACGCAGCAACGATACAGGGGTACGGCACGGCCTGGTACATCCATATCCGACACGGCAGTGGGTCAAATAGCTATACAGAATTCAACGGGGACGAGGATTCGGAGAGCGTAAGGCCACAGCTGATTATCGAGTACGAGGAGGCGACGGTATATGTGTATGTATCTGGGATGTGGAAGCGGTGTCTTATATACTATTGTGATGCGGGCACATGGGTTCAATGCATCCCATACTACAACAGCGAAGGCACATGGAAACAGGTTTAGGCAGCGGGCCGCTTCGGAGACGGGGCGGCTTTTGCAATATATTGATTTGGGAGGATAACCACAATGAAGGAATTTTCTGTTCAACTGCTCTGGACGAAGGTTCAGATCGCCATCACCGCGCTCGGCGGATGGCTGGGGTACTTTGTGGGCGGCTGGGACGGGATGATGATTGCACTTGTCGTGTTCATGGTGTTGGATTACATCACAGGACTCATGTGCGCCATCGCAGACAAGAAGCTGTCCTCGGCGGTAGGCTTCAAGGGCATCAGCAAGAAGGCGTTTATCATGATCCTGGTAGGTGTAGCGCACATAATCGACACATATGTGGTCGGCAGTGGCAGCGCGCTTCGAGGCGCGATCATCTGTTTCTATCTGTCGAACGAGGGGCTCTCGTTGCTGGAGAACGCAGCACACATTGGGCTGCCCATCCCCGACAAGCTCAAGGACACTCCGTGTCCATCACATAGCCGACGGGCTCCGCTTCCGCCATCACGAGCGCGATGTCGCGCGCCACGGCGGGGAATCGCGGCAGCGGCTTTACGGGCGGGATGGGCTTTTCGAGCTTTTGCAGCTTTGAAACGTCGATCTCCGCGAGGTAGATTTTCGCGCCCTCGATGTCAAACGCCGCACACAGGTCGGGATGCGCCTCGCCCATGCGCGCAAAGTCCATGCCGTTCGCAGACAATACCGCCTTGCGCCCGGGGTGATAATAGCCGTCGCCGTCCGCGCGGATGGCGGGTTCGATGCCAAAGCCCTGCAGGAGCGCGTACACCGCGTCCTTGAGCGCGTAAAAATCCGTGTTCTCGCCGTACATGCCCAGAAGCAGCGTGTCGCGCTGCATGGGGAGGGCTTCGCCTTCCGTCTTGATGAATTCCGGCGCGAGCTCGAACAGCTTTCCCGCCGCATTCCCATGGCGGATGTTGCCCGCAAGCACCGATGCCATCGACGGCACGAGCGACGTGCGCATGACGGACGTGTCCTCACCCAAGGGATTGCGGATGACTACGGGGTCGAGCCTTTCGTCGCCCTCGGGCAGGCGCAGGAACTCGATCCACTTGGGCGAAATGAAGGAGAAATTGAGCGCCTCGAAAAAGCCCATGCCGACGAGCGCGTTTTTGATCTTGTCGTTGCGCAGCTGCTTTTCGCCGCGCGTCCCCACCGTCGTCACGCCGCGCATGAGCGTCGAGGGGATATCGTCGTAGCCGTGCAGGCGCAGCACCTCTTCCGCGAGGTCCGCTTCGCCCTCGATGTCGCCGCGCCACGCGGGCACCAGTGCGTGGATGTCGTCGCCTATGATATCCGTTTCGATGCCCAGCCGCCACAGGATGTCTTCGATCTCCTCGGGCGGAACGGGGATGGAGATGAGGCTTTGCATGCGCTTTACGGAGGCGTCGATCTCCCTTTGCGGCGCGGGATCGGGGTAATGGTCGAACGCGCCCGGCACGATGTCACCGCAGGCGAGCATCTCCACGAGCATGCACGCCCTGTCGAGCGCCTCCATGGTGCTTTCGATGCAAACGCCCTTTTCGAACCGCGCGGATGCCTCCGTGCGGATGCCCAGCGCGCGGGACGTCAGGCGGTTGTTCGTGCGGTCAAACGCGGCGCACTCGAACAGCACCCGCTTCGTTTCGTGCGTGATTTCGGATTCCTCGCCGCCGATCACGCCCGCAAGCCCGGTTGCCCTTTCCGCGTCAGCGATGACGAGCATGGATGGATCGAGCCTGTGCTCCTTCCCGTCGAGCGTGGTGAGCATTTCATCCTGCTCGGCGCGGCGCACGATGATGGTGTGGTCCTTCACCTTGGCGAGGTCGAACGCGTGCATGGGGTGCCCCGTCTCCAGCATGACGAAGTTCGTGATGTCCACGATGTTGTTGATCGGGCGCATGCCTGCCGCGTGCAGGTACGCGCGCAGCCAGATGGGCGACGGCTCGATCTTCACATTGTCGATCACGCGCGAGCAATAGCGCGGGCAGTTTTCGTCGTCCAAAACGGTCACTTTCGCGTAGTCCTCAAAGCGGCCCTTGCCGTTTTCCGCAAACGCGATCTCGGGCAGAACGCAGTGCGCGTCCAAAACCGCCGCGCTTTCCCGCGCGATGCCCCACAGGGACAGGCAGTCCGGGCGGTTCGCGAGGATCTCGAAATCGACCACGTCCGTCGTCATATGGAACAGTTCGTGTGCATCCATGCCGCAGGGTACGTCCTCTTCGATGAGTAAGATGCCCTCGTCGCCGCAGTGCGGATACAGCGCCTCCGAAACGCCCAGTTCCGTGCCCGAGCACAGCATTCCGAACGATTCCACGCCGCGAATCTTGCCTTTTTTGATTTTGATGTCGCCCGGAAGCTGCGCGCCAACCAGTGCGCAGCATACGCGCGCGCCCTGAAATACGTTCGGCGCGCCGCAGACGACCTGCAGCGGCTCCCCTTGCCCGACATCTACCGTGCACACGTGCAGGTGGTCGGAATTGGGGTGCGGCTCACACGTCAGCACATGCGCCGTCACCACATCGGTAAACCCGCTGCCGACGTTTTCGATGCCCTCCACGGCGTTTCCCGCCATGACCATTTTTTTCGCGTATTCTTCCGTATCCGGCATCGCGTCCAGATAGTCCTTCAGCCATTCGACCGGTATTTTCATCGTGATTTCCTCCCCACTCGTTCGTTCTTATCGGAACTGCGACAGGAAGCGCAGGTCGTTTTCATACAGGTAGCGCATATCGGGAACCTTGTATTTCAAAAGCGTGAGGCGCTCTATGCCCATGCCGAACGCAAAGCCCGTATACTTTTTGCTGTCGATCCCGTTCATTTCGAGCACCTTGGGGTTGACCATACCCGCGCCAAGCACCTCGATCCAGCCCGTGCCCTTGCACATGCGGCAGCCCTTGCCCATGCAGTTCACGCAGGTAAAATCGACCTCGGCGGAAGGCTCTGTGAAGGGGAAGAACGACGGGCGAAAGCGCGCCCGCGCACCCTCGCCGTAGAGCTTTTTCGCGAAGATTTCCAGCATTCCCTTGAGATCGCCCATAGAAATCCCTTCGTCGATGACGAGCCCTTCCATCTGGTGGAACACGGGCGAATGCGTCGCGTCCACCTCGTCCGCGCGGTACACCCTGCCGGGGCACACGATGCGGATCGGCGGTTTGTGCGTCTCCATCACGCGCGCCTGTACGGGCGACGTGTGCGTGCGCAATACGATGTTGTCGTCGACGTAAAAGGTATCCTGCGCGTCGCGCGCGGGGTGGTTCTTCGGGATGTTCAAAAGCTCGAAATTGTACCTGTCGAATTCGACCTCGGGCCCGTCCACGACCTCAAACCCCATGCCGGTGAAGATGGTGAGCAGTTCGTCCAGCACGATGTTCATCGGATGCAGGCTCCCCGCGGTGCGCCCGGCGGAGGGGATCGTCACATCGATCGCCTCGTCCTTCAGGCGCTTTTCCCTTTCAATCTGCCCGATGCGCTGCGCGCAGGCATCTATCGCCTGCTCCAAATTCTCGCGCACCTCGTTTACGAGCTGCCCCATCTTCGGGCGCTCCTCAGGCGCGAGCTTGCCCATGCCGCGAAGAATGGCGGTGAGTTCCCCCTTCTTCCCCATCACCTTCACGCGAAGCTGCTCCAGTGCGGCCGAATCCCGCACGGTCTCAAGCTCGGCAAGTGTTTTCTCCTGAATCTGCCTCAACTGTTCCTGCAATGTTCTTCCCCCTTGTCTCAATAAAGTAAAAAACTCCCAGCCCCACGCATATGGGGCGGGAGTGCCGCTGTACCACCCAAATTCGCCCTCCCGAAAATCGGTTCAGGCCTTTCGTCCTTCTATCGGAGACGAACCCGTCCGCGCTTACTGTGCCCTTCGGCGCGGAGGCTCCGGAGCGAACTTCTGCGGAATGCATTCCCCTGCGCTCTCAGCCCATGGCGCAGCTCTCTGTACGGCGCATATCCCGCATACTTTTCTCCTTCATTGCCGTATATTGCTTATTATACCATCTGCGGCAAAGTGCAATCAAGTTAATTGTGCGTAACCCCGTTTTGCGCGCCAAATCCGCCGAACGAACTTGAAGAAATCGTAAAATTGTTAGCAGTCTCGCCTTTTGAGTGCTAATTCGCTTGACATTGCGCCCGTTTTCGCCTATAATAAAATCGTATTAAACACCGCAGGAGGCAATTTTATGGCACAGAAAGGCACAATTTCCATCAATGCACAAAACATCATGCCGATCATCAAGCGCTGGCTGTATTCGGACAAAGACATATTCCTGAGAGAAATCGTTTCCAACGGCTGCGACGCCATCGCAAAGCACAAAATGCTCTCGCAGGGCGGGCAGGTCGCGCCCGAGGAAGACTATCGCGTTACCGTTACCCTCGATAAGGAAAACGGCTTCCTCTCCGTGTCCGACAACGGCATCGGCATGACGCAGAACGAGGTCGAGCGCTTCATCGCGCAGGTCGCGTTTTCCGGTGCGGAGGAATTTCTCGCGAAATATAAAGGCGAGGACGCGGACAAGGGCGGCATCATCGGCCACTTCGGCTTGGGCTTTTATTCCTCGTTCATGGTCTCCAAAAAGGTCATCATCGATACGCTGAGCTGGCAGGAGGGCGCGCAGGCCGTGCGCTGGAGCAGCGAGGACAAGGAGTTCCTCGAATATTACACCGCCCGTCAGGTGCTCGAAAAGTACTGCGCGTTCATGCCCGTACCCATCTATCTGAACGAGATCAAACCGCCGGAGGAGCCGAAGGAAGGCGAAGAGCCGAAAGAAACACCCAACGAAGAACCCAAGCCCGTAAACGACACGTCCCCCCTCTGGCTCAAAAAGCCGAGCGAGGTGACGGACGAGGAATACCTCGCATTCTACCACAAGGTGTTCCGCGACATGGAGGACCCCCTCTTTTGGATTCACCTGAACGCGGAATACCCGTTCAACCTGAAGGGCATCCTCTATTTCCCGCGCATTAAGAACGAATTCACATCTTCCGAGGGCGTCATCAAGCTGTACAACAACCAGGTCTTCGTGGCGGACAACATCAAGGAGGTCATTCCCGAGTTCCTGATGCTCCTAAAGGGCGCGATCGACTGCCCGGACCTTCCGCTCAACGTGTCCCGCTCGTTCCTGCAGAACGACGGCTACGTGCGCAAGATGTCCGCGTACATCACGCGCAAGGTCGCTGACAGGCTCGTTTCGGAATTCGCCGACAAGCGCGAGCAATACGAGAAATACTGGGACAGCATCCATCCCTTCGTAAAATACGGCTCCATCCGCGACGAAAAGTTCTTCGACCGCGTGAAGGATGCGATCCTCTACAAGACCACGGACGACAAATACCTCACGCTCGCCGAATACATAGAGGCGGACCCGGGCGATGGCAAAAAGACCGTGTTCTACACCAGCGACCCCAAGCGGCAGGCGCAGATGGTGGAGCTGTACAGGCAGGAAGGCCACGATGTGGTGCTTCTGGATACGCTCATCGACAGCAATTTCATGTCCTTTATGGAGTACCGCGGCGGCGCGGATGCCGTGACCTTCCGCCGCGTGGACGCGGACACCGAGGGGCTCACCGAATCGGGCGAGACCGACGAGGAGGCGCGCAAGAAGCTTGAGGAGATGTTCCGAAAGGCACTCGATCTCCCGGACCTGGCCGTCAGGCTCGACAGGTTCAAGTCGCAGGACATCCCCGCGATGGTGACGGTCGAGGAACAGTCGCGCCGCTTCTCCGAGATGGCGCGGTTCATGGGGCAGGGCTTTTCGATGCCCGAAAGAAAGACGCTCGTCTTAAACGATGCGCACCCCCTAATCGCCTACCTCAGAGGCGCAGAGGAGGATGACGATCTCGCGCCCACCGTGTGCGCGCACGTCATGGACCTGTCCGAAATGGCGCGGAAACCCCTGGAATCCGACCGCATGGTCGCCTTCCTGAAGCGCAGCAACGAAATTCTGACCAGGCTGATTGCAAAATAACCGCGAAAACCGGTTGACGGAACGCCGAAACCCTGTTATAATATAAGGTAAGAAAGAAGCAAACGGAGGCATTCATATGGCTCGTCAGCAAGAGGAAACCATGCATGTTTCCACCGGCAACTGGTATTTTACGATTTTGCTTTCCTCGATCCCCGTCGTCAATATCATCATGGCCATCGTATGGGTCTGCGGCGGCAAAACGCCGTCCAAGAGGCATTACGGCGCGGCGCTGTTGATTTTCCACATCATCCTCTTGGTGCTCACGTTCATCGCGCTCGTGTCCTTCGGTCCGCAGACGCTGAAGGCCGTGGAAGATGTCAACGCATGGCTGCACAAGGTGTTGGGCGCCGCATAAATTAACGGACGCACGGTTGACTTTTTGCGCCGGTTCCTGTATCGTATATAGGTGCCGTGCGCCCGTAGCTCAGTGGATAGAGTGTTCGACTCCGACTCGAAAGACCGTGGGTTCGAATCCCGCCGGGCGCGTGAAATCAAAGGCATGTCGCATTTTGCTTGCGGCATGCCTTTTTGTTTTCCGTTTATAGTTTGATATTCAGCCACTTTCCCTGTTTGATGCGGCGATACAGCAGGTATTCGCGCACAAAGGCATCCAACACGAACGCGATCCACGGCCCCGTCACGGACAGCATCGCCATCGGCAGAAGGTCGTTTAACGGATAGCAGAAAAGATACGTGCAAAGCGGCCGCAAAATGGTGACGCTGAGGAGCGAACACATCGCGACGTAGCGCACATCGCCCGCGCCCCTCAGGCACCCCGAGAACACGACGCGCCCGTTCTGCGACAAAATGCCCGTTATGACGACCAGAAACGCGAGCATGGAGCCCGCTATGATCTCCGGCTCATCGGTAAAGAACAGCGCGATCTGGCGCCTTGCAACGAGGATGACGAGCATCAGCAGCACCGACGAAACGATGGACAGCTTGCGCGATATCTGCACATTCGCCTGCGCTAAGTCCTTGCGCTTTGCGCCCAGCGACTGCCCGACGAGCGTCGCGCCCGCGATGCCCAATCCGTCGCCGAGCGTGAAGGAGAGCGAGGTCGTCTGGCTCACGATCTGATAGGTCGCCATCGCCGCCGTGCCGTTCCCCGCCACCAGCTTCGTATTCAAAAGAAAGCCCGCGCGAAGGCACGCGCCCTCGACCATCGAGGAGGAGCCGATGCGATACAGCCCGCGAAGCGTCTCACTGTCAAAGCGCGGCGCAGAAAAGCGAAAGCGCAAAAACCCGTCCCCCTGTACCGCGAACCAAAAGGCTATACCCGCGCCGACGATCGTGCCGCACAACGTCGCGATCGCCGCGCCCTTTACGCCCAGCGCCGGGAACCCCCAGTGCCCCTCGATCATG
>CAYFRC010000073.1:4832-8626 GCA_964345325.1 uncultured Oscillospiraceae bacterium | reverse complement strand
TCGGGATATTTCTCCGCAAGCGACAGGAACCGCCCGATCACTGGCCCGATCATGGGATATGCCAAAAGCACATGGTTCGCGCCGCAGGAGGCGACCATGTCCGCCTCCACAACCGTCGCGCACTTGAAGCGCGAAATGCCCAAGGCGCGCTGCATTTCGACCATCTCGCGAATCTTGTGCGATTTCACGTGCGGCCAGAGCCTTTCGGCGCTCCCCGCGATATCGATCGCGCGCTTCGTGTTTTCGAGGATCGCATCCGCATAGTAGATGAGCGCGGGCGAAAGGATTTCGTTCTCGTTTGCAAGGCGGTATTCCATATGCCGTGTCCTCCCTTGTCAAAGAAGTTATGCTTCCCTGAGGCAAAGCTGCCCCAAATCGTGCCGAACGATCGCATCGTTTTCTACGGCGATCTCCCCGTTGACGATGAGCCATTTCACGCCCTCCGAAGCCCTCGCGGGCGCGGCATAGGTCGCGTTGTCGCGCAAGCAATCCCTTTGAAAAACCAATATATCCGCCCGCGCGCCGGGCGCAAGGATTCCCCTGTCCGAAATGCCCATGCGCAGCGCGGGATTGCGCGTCATCTTGGCGATCGCCTCGCGCTCCGTGAGGATATGCCGCTGTACGACGTAGTTCTGCCAAAAGCGCGGCATCGCGCCGAACATGCGCGGGTGGGGAGTGTCCGTTTCGGCGTAGATCGCGTCCGAAATCACATGGGAATAGGGCAGCTTTGCGACCGTATCGATGTCGTCTTGGCACATGGACAGGTTGATGACGGCGGTCTTTCCCCGATCCGTATGCAGCAGATGCGCAGCGAGCGCCGCGGCATCGTCAAAGCCGTATTTCGCGGCGGCGTCCGTCACGCGCATGCCGAGAAAGCGCCTGTTTTCCGCATCCGATACGCTCGCGATCAAAATGCGCTCCCAGCCGAGCGTGAGCGCGAAATTGTCCCACGCGGGGTAGGTTTTTTCGAGCGCGCTCCGCAAATGCGCTACGCCTTCCTTTGTACCGAGTCGCGCCAGCGCGCCCTCCATATCGCCGTCTACAAAATCCGGCGGGAGCATGGTCGAAAGCGCGGTGGAGCCCCCGTCGTACGGATAGAAATCGCACGTCACATCCTGCCCCTTGGCGCGCGCCCTTTCGATCTCCTCGATCGCCCGATAAATCGACTTTCGCCAGTTGGACGCGCCGCACGCCTTGAAGTGCGAAATCTCCAAAGAACAGCCCACATCGTCCGCGATTTCGAGCACTTCCCGCACGGAAGAGACGAGCGAATCCCCCTCGCCGCGAATGTGCGCCGCAAGCAATGCGCCGCGCCTTCCGAGCGGGGAGAGGAGCTTTGCAAATTCCGCCTTCGTGCCGTAGCACTCCGGGATGTACATGATGCCGACCGACGCGCCGAACGCGCCCGCACAAAGCGCGTCGTCGATCATGCGCACGGCTTCATCCATCTCGCTCGGCGTAAACGGCGCCTGCGAAAAGCCCTTCACGGCGATCCGCACCGCGCCCGTGCCGATGAGCGCGCCGAGGTTGACGGGCAAAGGATGCCTTTTCACCCCGTCCAGAAAATCCGCAAACGTCCCGGGCGGATTTTCGGGCGGGTTTCCCAAGATCGGCGCGGAAAAGGCGAGCTGCGCATCCGTCGCGGGCGCGAGCGAAAAGCCGCAGTTCCCGCAGATGCATGTCGAAATGCCCTGCCGGAGCATTTCGCCGCCGTCCCAGCCCGAATATGCCTTCGTATCCGCATGCCTGTGGATGTCCACAAACCCGGGGCAGACGATGTGCCCCTCGGCATCGAGCACGGTCGCGCCGTTTGCGGGCAGGTTGCGCCCTGTCTTTGCGATTGTGCCCTCCGCCACAAGGATGTCGCACGCCCTGCCCTCGCGCTCGCCGTCGAATACCGTGCCGTTTTTAATCAAAAGCGGCAACTATTCCACCTCGAAAATCGCTTCGATCTCCACCGGCATGTTCCACGGCAGCACCGTGACGCCGACCGCCGAGCGCGCCGCGACGCCGCGCTCCATGCCGAAAATCTCCGCGAACAGCTCGCTCGCGCCGTTTGCGACCTGCGGCTGCTGGGAGAATTCGGGATCGCTCGCGACAAACGCCACGACCTTCGCGACGTTCTTCACGCGGTTGAGGTCGCCGATTTCGCGCTGCAGTACGGCAAGGATGTTCAGCCCGCAGATGCGCGCGAGCTTTTTCGCTTCCTCGGTCGTAAAGTCCGTGCCGCACTTGCCGGTAATCGGCTCCCCGATGAAGCACGCGCAGCCGGAGATATACGCCATGTTGCCGATCAGCTTGCACGGCGCGTACAGCCCGCCCTTTGCCGGCGGCTCGGGCAAAACGATGTTCTTTTCCTTCATGATGTCGTATACGTTCATAGGTGAATCCCTCCTGCGATTTTTATGGAATTATTGTAGCACCGCGCCGCACTTTCGTCAAGGCGGGAAGCGCTTCCGATCGGCAAAATCGCCAAAGCGAGCGAAGACATCCGATGCAGGGTTTCTCCGCTTCGTTTTGCATAAACGCGCCGCCACAACCGCATATCTTCGGAATTAATGCAGGATTTTCGTGTTTGACTTGCAAATTTGACGTTTTTTTCGCCGAGAAACGGTTGACTTTTCCGCTCTCGGTTCGTATAATTATAGAAAACCGCGCATAGACTGCGCCGTAGGCGGTGCGGAATGACGCAGAGGAGGAACGTTTTAATATGGCCAATACACAGTACAATCCCTATGAAAACGCGCAAGCCCAGTTCGACCACGTGGCGGAACAGTTGGGACTGGATCAGGGCATGAGAGAGCTGCTGCGCCAGCCCATGAAGGAGTTCCATTTCACCATCCCCGTCAAGATGGACGACGGCTCCACCAAGGTTTTCAAGGCGTTCCGCATTCGCCATAACGATGCGCGCGGCCCCGCGAAGGGCGGCATCCGCTTCCATCCGCACGAGACGGCGGACACCGTGCGCGCGCTGTCCATGTGGATGACGTGGAAGTGCGCCGTCGTGGACATCCCGCTGGGCGGCGGCAAGGGCGGCGTCATCTGCGATACGCACAACCTGTCGCTTGCGGAGCAGGAACGGCTGTGCCGCGGCTACGTGCGCAAGCTGTTCAGCCAGCTCGGCCCGAACAGCGACGTGCCCGCGCCGGACGTGATGACCAACGCGCAGCACATGCTGTGGATGCTTGACGAATACGAGACCATCGCCGGGGCGCACTATCCGGGCATGATCACCGGAAAGCCCGTCGGCATGGGCGGCTCGCTCGGGCGCACGGAGGCGACCGGCTACGGCGTGGTCTACGTGTTGAGCGAACTGCTGAAAAACGAGGGAATCGACATCAAAAAGACCACCGCGAGCCTTCAGGGCTTCGGAAACGTCGGCGAATACGCCGCGCGCATGTACAGCGAACTGGGCGGCACGATCGTTTGCGTTTCCTGCTGGAACCAGAAGGACCAGAAGTCCTACACCTTCAAAAAAGAGGGCGGCGTAAACGTCTTGGAGCTGGTCTCCATGAAGGACTCCTACGGCAGCATCGACGTCGAAAAGGCGCGTGCGCTGGGCTATGAAATCCTGCCGGGCGATGCGTGGCTGTCGCAGGATGTGGACATCCTGATCCCGGCGGCGCTCGAAAACCAGATCACGCCCGCCGTGTTCCCGCAGATTTCAAAGACCGTGAAGGTTCTGTGCGAAGCCGCGAACGGCCCCACCACGCCCGACTGCGATCCGCTGATTCGGGAGCGCGGCATCATGCTGCTGCCCGACTTCCTGTGCAACGCGGGCGGCGTGACGTGCA
>CAYFRC010000073.1:0-4822 GCA_964345325.1 uncultured Oscillospiraceae bacterium | reverse complement strand
GCGAGGAAGTGCTGGAAAAACTGAAGTACACCATGACCAAGGCGTTCGCGGGCGTGTACGATCTCGCCAAGTCGAAGAACCTGTACATGCGCGACGCCGCGTACACCATCGCCATCAACCGCGTGGCAAACACCGTCAAACTGCGCGGCTGGGCATAAAAGTGCACAAGACAGGGGCTGCGAAGGGACAATATCGTCCCCCTCGCAGCCCCTTTGCCGTTCCTACGGAATGCCCTTACAGAACCAGCGACGGCGCGACATATACGCGCGTGAGCAGTTCCTGATTTAAGGCATACAGCCCCCTTGGGTCTTTGCCGTAGAGCTCGAATTTCTTTACGAGGTCTTCAGCGTTCTTCTCCTCCTCGCCCTGCTCCTTTACGAACCAGTCGAAAAACTGCATCGTGCGGAAATCGTCCGCCTTGCCGGCGGCTTTATAGATTCCGTGGATCAGGGAGGTGACATACCGCTCGTGCTCCAGTGCGAAATGTAGGGGATCCTCCGCCTTTTCGCAGACCATGTCGGGTTCGGCGATCTCCGTAAAGCGTACCCGCTCGCCGTTGTTGAAAAGGTAGGCGCGCATGAGCATCGCGTGGTCGCGCTCCTCCTGCGCCTGCACCTCGTACCAGTGGGCGAAGCCGTCCAGCCCGAGGTCGTGATAGAAATTCGCGAAATCCAAATACAGGTATGCCGAGTAGAATTCCTTGTTGATCTGCGTGTTGATAAGTTCCGATACTTTTTTGTCGAGCATATGCAAAATCTCCTTCTGTGTGCCTGTTTGGGGCGGCAAAACCGCCCGATACTTGGTATCGACCTACGCGGACAGTATACCACACGCGCCGCGCGATTGCAAGATGCGGCAAGCGCGCAGTTTTCGTAAACATTTGACAACGCCTTGCATTTCGGGGCGGATATCGGTATAATACTATCGGCGTGCAACGCGATATCGCTCAAATGAGGAGGCACGAGGCAATTGGACGCGAAACTGCTCATCATAGGGCTTTTGATTCCCTTTATCGGAACGGCTGCCGGATCGGCATGCGTATTTTTTTTGAAGAAAGAGCTGAGCCGCGGGGTGCAGCGGGCGCTGAACGGCTTTGCGGCGGGGGTAATGGTCGCCGCGTCGATCTGGAGCCTGATTATTCCTGCGATGGACTTGTCTTCGGATATGGGGAAATGGGCGTTCGCGCCGGCATTTGTCGGGTTTTGGGTCGGCATATTGTTCCTGCTGCTGCTGGATCACATCATCCCCCACCTGCACAGTGGCGCGAACCAGATGGAAGGGCCGAAGAGCAGCCTTTCGCGAACGGCGATGATGGTGCTGGCGGTGACGCTGCACAACATCCCCGAGGGGATGACGGTCGGCGTGGTCTACGCGGGGCTTTTCAGCAGCCTGGGTAGCATCACCGTGGGTGGCGCGCTGTCCCTTGCATTCGGCATCGCCCTGCAGAACTTCCCGGAGGGCGCGATCGTCTCCATGCCGATGCGCGCGGAGGGGAAGAGCCGGCGCCGCGCATTTTGGCTCGGCACCATGACCGGCGCGGTGGAACTCCTGTTCGGCGCGCTGACCGTGCTCGTCGCAGTAGCGGTCGTTCCCGCGATGCCGTATCTGCTTTCGTTCGCGGCGGGCGCGATGCTCTACGTGGTCGTGGAGGAGTTGATCCCGGAAATGTCTGCGGGCGAGCACTCCAACATCGGGGTGCTGGCTTTCGCCGCCGGGTTTACCGTCATGATGGCGCTGGACGTGGCGCTGGGATAACAAAACTTCAAGAGCGCATCCTTCCGCTTGGGAGGGTGCGTTTTTTATTATATCGTAGGCGGTATAAGAATTCGCGTTTGTCAAAAGGCGGCGAAGCGATTTGCATTTTCGGGCGGATGTCGGTATAATACATGTCGTAAATACAGGCGATATTTCGCAAAAGGGGAGACGGGACAAATGGATATGAGGGCAATCGTCGCAGGGCTGTTGCTTCCCTTCGTCGGAACGGCGGCGGGGGCGGCATGCGTGTTCTTCCTGCGGAAAGAACTCGGAAGCGGGGTGCAGCGGGCTTTGAACGGCTTTGCGGCGGGGGTAATGGTCGCCGCGTCGATCTGGAGCCTGATTATTCCTGCGATGGACTTGTCTTCGGATATGGGGAAATGGGCGTTCGCGCCGGCATTTGTCGGGTTTTGGGTCGGCATATTGTTCCTGCTGCTGCTGGATCACATCATCCCCCACCTGCACAGAGGTGCGAACCAAATGGAAGGGCCCAAAAGCAGCTTTTCGCGAACGACGATGATGGTGCTCGCAGTGACGCTGCACAACATCCCCGAGGGGATGGCGGTCGGCGTGGTCTATGCGGGGCTTCTCAGCGGCTCCGCGAGCGTTACCGCCGGAGGGGCGCTGGCTTTGGCGCTCGGCATCGCGCTTCAGAACTTCCCGGAGGGCGCGATCATCTCCATGCCGCTGTATGCGGAGGGAAAGAGCAAGAGCAGCGCCTTTTGGCTCGGTACCATGTCCGGCGCGGTGGAGCTTCTGTTTGGCGTGCTGACCGTGCTCGTCGCGGAAACGGTCGTTCCCGCGATGCCGTACCTGCTCTCGTTCGCGGCGGGTGCGATGCTCTACGTGGTCGTGGAGGAATTGATCCCGGAGATGTCTGCGGGGGAGCACTCCAACATCGGCGTTCTGGCGTTTTCCGCCGGGTTTACCATCATGATGGCGCTGGACGTGGCGCTGGGATAGGCGCTTTCGGTTTCTTCGCGAAGCGCCTGACATGCCTGCGGGGGAGTGCCCGAAGATCCGACAGTGGCGCATTCGCCTCTATTCGCGAAGCGCCTCTTGCAGCAAATGCTCGAAGCTCTGCGCGAAGCGTTCGTCGTCCGCTTCCGTGCGCTTGGCGGGGCCCTTCAGATGCGCCCTGCCGCTGCGGCGCGCTTTGCGCGCAAGGTGCCGCTCCATCAAAAGCCCCTCGATGTTTTCGTCCGTGAACCGTTTCCCGCTCTGGTGGATCGCACGCGCGCCCTTGCCAAGCGCGAGCGCCGCGACGCCGTAATCCTGCGTGATGACGACGTCCCCGCGACGGCAGAGGTTGATCAGCGCGATATCCACCGCGTCCGCCCCGGCGCCGATGATTTTAACGGTGCTGTACTCGGAGGAGAGAACGTGGTTCGTGTCGCAGAGCAGCGTTACGGGAACGCCGTACCGCTTCGCGATATCCTCCACGATGCGGGTGACGGGGCAGGCATCTGCGTCAATATAAATCGTCATGCAGCGCATCTCCTTTCCGCTTGGGGGCGCGTCTTTTTGTGGCTGTAAGGTCGTAGCTCATCGCCACAAGCGCCGTGACGTCCTCGCGCGCGGCGGAGCCGTCCAAGAGGATCGTGAGCCATTTGTCCTTGTTCATGTGGTAGGCGGGGCGAAAGCCCACTTGCCCGCGCAAAGAGCCGACCGCAAGCGGATCGCACTTGACGTTCACGATCCACGTATCGCCGTCTCGCGCCATGCCGAGCGTCCTGTACGGGATGTGCATGACGATCGCAAACCACTTGCGGTTGTCGCTGTGGCGAAAGACGCAGGTTTCGTCGTCCTGCGGAAACGGATAGTCCGGCTCCGCGCCGTAGATATCCGAGATGTGTTCGATCAATTCCTGTTTGTTCATTTTTCCAAATAGCGCGGTTTCTGCACGATGGGATTGTGTTCGTTGATCTCCGAATAGCGGTGGCAGTCCGCTGCGTGGTCGTTGATGAGGCCGCACGCCTGCAGGTGCGAATACACCGTCACCGCGCCCAGATACTTGAAGCCGTACGCCTTGAGCTTTTTTGCGATTTCGTCCGAAAGGCCGTTGCTCGCGGGGATATCGCCCGCTTCATGCCCCGCATATAGGATCGTCTTCCCATCCGTATGCGCCCAGAGCCACGCGCAGAAGCTGCCGTGCTCCGCGCGAATCCGCTGAAAGCAACGGGCGTTTTGGATGACCGCCTCGACCTTCCTTCGGCAGCGAATCATACCGTTTGTATTGAAAATGCGCTCTACATCCGCCTCCGTATAGGCGGCGATTTTGTCGTAATCAAATCCGTCAAAGCAGGCGCTGAAAATCTCCTGCTTTTTGAGAATCAGGCTCCACGAAAGCCCGCACTGCAGCGCCTCCAGCATGAGGTGTTCAAACATTTTCGTATCGTCATGCACCGGAACGCCCCACACGGTATCGTGGTATGTTTTCATCATTTCGGAGGCCAAGCCCCAATCGCAGGAACCCATATTCCACCTCACAATCCCATTTTTGCCAAGATTCCGTCTACCGTAACCCCGGGATGGGTGACATACAGCCGAACGATCTGCCCGACCAGCGCCTCGTTCAGCCCATACTTTCGGGCGATGGCTTCGATCGTGCGCCCCTTTTGCGTTTCGCGAATCACCGTTTCGACCTGTTTGCGGAAATCGTCGGGGGCAGGCTCCGCAGGTGCGGAAGAAAGGTCGATCCTTTGGACGGTTATATTGCCCCCGTCAAGGTGCAATATCGCCATCGTATTGGGAAGCCGAAACCTGCGCGGCCCGCAGCTGCCCGGGTTCAAAAGCAGTGTGGCACCCTCATACCCTGCGGCATACTGATGGGAATGCCCGTAAACCGCCACGCCGTAGGCGCGCAGGTCATTGGGTAAATCCTTCTTTTTGTGGGTCATGTAGATGCGCAGACTGCCTATTTGCGCATCGAGAAAGGGCGGCAGATGCTCCGCCCACTCCTTGTCCGCGTTTCCGCGAACGGCAAAAACGGGCGCGATCTCCTGCAGGCGATCCAAAACCTCCCCGCTTCCGATGTCGCCGCCGTGCAGAATGCGGTCGCAGCCCT
>CAYFRC010000072.1:6850-8663 GCA_964345325.1 uncultured Oscillospiraceae bacterium | reverse complement strand
ATAAATTATGAAATTTTAGCATTGGTCGGTGATATAATGAAGAATAAACAATATAAATATATTCTAAAAGCTTACAGATATTCGAGGTTTCCGCGACTTGTGTATGAGGAACTATCCGATATGATGCTAACATTTGAATGGATCGATCGGATGGCTATAAGCGCATTGAAGGAAAAAAAGACTTTTCATTTTAGTGCGCCGTCGCTTAGAAAAGAGGAAAAAGTAAGAACATCGGCTTTGATTTCGAATTCAAACATTGAGCGGGAGAAACGAGATGAGATGATAATGTTCTATCGCTTAACCATATTGGTCGTCGGTATTCTTGATAAAATTGGGACGGTTGGGTTACGGGATAAAAGATAGGCGCTCTAAACGAAACAAGGATAGTGAGGGAAGTTACTAGGTTCAAGAGGTTTGTTTGGGTAGGAACATTAGTACATGTCTATGTAAAAGTTGTGCAATACAAATTTGGGTGGTATTATCAGCAAAGAGTTGGAGTACAAATTGCATTATGACTTGCATGTTTTCACGAAGACAACCAAAAACACACCGATTTATACCGAATTTGAAAATACACTCGAAATAGAAAAAGCCTCGTAAATCCAGTAATTACAAGGATTTGCGAGGCTTTTTGCTGGTGGGTCATCAGGGACTCGAACCCTGGACACCCTGATTAAGAGTCAGGTGCTCTACCAACTGAGCTAATGATCCATAAGCGAATTTATCCGCTCAACGAATACATATTATACGCGCTAAACTGCTTTCTGTCAATAGAAAATGTGTGATTTAACAATTTTAACCGACTCTTGCTTTTTCGGCGAAACGTGATACAATAGAGGAAGAAAATGATGAATCGGAAAGGGGTATGTGCCCATGCTGCATCTCGATCCATATATCACTTCGCACAATCGGCTTCCCGCGCGTTCGCCGCTCACATTCGGCAAGGAGGAGGCCGGTCGCATTTCCCTGAACGGGGAATACGCCTTCCGCCTGTACGACAGGTTTGAAGACGTGCCCGCGTTTTACGAAGAATCGTTCGATGCATCGGGCTTCGGTACAATCTCGGTTCCTGGCAACTGGGAGACGCAGGGGTACGGCAAGCCCATCTACACAAACGTGCACCTTCCGTGGCGATACGAGGAATACGGCATCGATACGGGGAAGGGGAGTCAGCCCGATCTCTATCACCTGCCAAAGGACATCCCGACCGGCTGCTACAGAAGGGAGTTCCTCCTGCCCGCGCACTTTGCGGGCAAGCGCGTGTCCGTGTATTTCGAGGGCGTGGAAGCGGCGGCGTATATTTACCTGAACGGGAGATACGTCGGCTATACGGAGGACAGCAAGCTGCCCTGCGAATTCGACGTGACGGGATACGTGCGCGAGGGGAAAAACCTGCTCGCGGTCAAGGTCGTGCGCTACGCGACATCGACGTTCTTGGAGGATCAGGACTATTGGTACCTCTCCGGGCTGCATAGGAACGTGTGGCTGTGCGCGCGGGAGAAGGTCGCGATCGAGGATTTCCACGTGCGCGCGCTGCCCGATCTGAACGGCAACGGGAAGGTGTCGTGCGACATCCGAGTGACGCGCGCGGAGGACTTTGCGAACTATGCGCTTGAAATGTGCCTGTCAGACGGGGAAACCTGCCTCGGGAGCGGCTCCGCGCAGCCCATGCCCGCCTGTTGGTACGATCAGATACGGTCTGCCACGGCGAACACGGCGCGGATCGCGTTTGACGTAAAGGGGATCGAATTGTGGAACCCCGACGATCCGAAGCTATATACGCTGTCCATCCGCCTGCTCGACCCCAAGGGGG
>CAYFRC010000072.1:0-6840 GCA_964345325.1 uncultured Oscillospiraceae bacterium | reverse complement strand
GATCGTGCAGGTCGAGACGGTCAAAATCGGCTTCAAAAAGGTGGAGATTCGGGATGGGATTTTGCTGCTCAACGGCAAGCGCGTCGTCGTGCGCGGCGTGAACCGGCACGAGCACTACCCGATGGGGCGCGCCGTGCCCGAGGCGCATATGCGCCGCGAAATTCGCGAGATGAAGAGAATGCACATCAACGCCGTGCGCACGTGCCACTATCCCGATTCCGACCTGTGGTATTCGCTGTGCGACGAGATGGGGATTTTGGTGTTGTGCGAGTGCAATTTGGAGACGCACGCGGTCGCGGGAATGCTTTCGCACGACGCTTCGCTCGCGCCCGCCTATGTGGAGCGCGCGATGCGCATGGTGACGACGTATAAAAACCACGTTTCCATCTACGGCTGGTCGCTGGGCAACGAGAGCGGCTATGGCGCGGGGCATGCCGCGATGTACGGTTTTATCAAGGAATACGACAAGGACAGGATCTGCCAATACGAAGCGGGCGATCCCGCGGAAAACATTTCGGACATTCGCGGCAGCATGTACTGCCCGATCGATAAAATCCTGGAGAAGATCGCCGACCCGCGCGATACGCGCCCCATCGTGCTGGTGGAGTACCTCTATCAGATATGCAACAGCGGCGGCGGCATCCACAAATTTCGCGAGCTCACGCAGCGCTATCCGCGCTTTCAGGGCGGCTTCGTGTGGGACTGGCAGGACAAGTGCCTCATCGCTAAGGATGAGAGCGGAAGGGAATTCTTCGCCTACGGCGGGGATTTCGGCGAGGAATATACGGAGCCGGAAAACCCGCGCTTTATGACGTGCAACGGCATCGTGCTGCCCGACCTCACGTGGAAGCCCGTGGCATATGCGATCAAGGAGACGTATGCGCCGATCTCGTTCGCAAAGCCCGATGCCTCCTCCCCGTGGATGCGAAACAGCGAGGGCGACTACATCGTCTACAACGAGAGCGACGATACCCCGATTTCGGACTTTATATGCGAGGCGATCGTGCGCGAAAACGGAGAAATCCGCTCGAAGACGGAGATTTCGCTGCCCGAGGTACCCTGCGGCGCATGGGGCAAGGTGTATTTCGACGCACAATGCGACAGGGAGCGCGAGTGCACGGTGGAATTCGTCGTGCGGCGGAAGGCGCCCGCATGGTTTGAAGGGGAAAATGACACGGTATCGACCGCGCAATTCGCGCTGGAAAGCGCGCCGTATGCGCGCGAATGGGAAGCTTCGGATGCGCCCGTATCCATGGAAAAGGACGAGGGCAGCATCCGCGTCGCCGGATGCGCGGTATGCCTTCTGCGCGGAGACGGGGGAGATGCTTTCCGCGGAAAAGGCGGGAAAGGCGTACCTCAAGCGCGGGCTGACATCGGTATTTCTGCGCGGCAGGACGGGGCAGGACACGGCGGAGGAAATCTGGGCGTGCAACCCCGAGCGCGCGCCGTTTACGAAGGCGACCACGCATTCCCGCGTGCTCTATGCGAAGTGCTGCGGTGACCGCGCGACGATCGAGATCGAGCGCGAGACGCGATACGAAGAAACGCTCCTCGCGAAGGGCTTTTTGCAGTACACGATCGACGGCGCGGGGCTGCACGTGCGGCATCGTGTGGCGATCGTGCCCGAAATCGCGCAGCGGGCGGGGCTGGAGCTCGTGACGGAAAAGGGATTTGAACGCCTTACCTATTACGCGCACGGCAAGGTTGAGAACTATTGCGACAGGCTCGGCGCATCGCCTCTGGGCGTATACGAATCGACTGTCTCGGACGAGCACTTCCCGTTTGTGCCGCCGTCCGAAAACGGAGGGCATGAAGGCATGCGCTATCTGCGCCTTTTGCACGAGGACGGGCGCGAGATCGAGATCGTATGCGCCGCGCCGCTGCACTTTGACGCGCACCACAACACGATCGAGGACTACAGAACCGCCAAACACGACCACGAACTGCCCGAGCGGGAGGAGACGTACATCCATATCGATGCGGCGCACGGCCAAATCGGCGGGGACATCTCCTGGAGCAGCGGGTTGGATGCGCACCTCTTCATCGGCAGGAGGACGCATACGGAAGAATTTACGGTGATTCTTCGTTAATTCCGCAACAAAAAAGGCGCGATATGCGTCTGTAAAGAAAGGATATGGGGGAGGCGACAGGTATGAAAAAACGGATTTTGGCATTGGCGCTGGCGATTATGCTCTTGTGTTCGACCTTTGCGGCATTCGCGGCGAAGGAGGCGACGGTGGTTCTGCCGGAGACGTATAGGGCGCTCACCGTGCGCTCCGCGACGAACACGAGTTCCAAGCCGACGGCGTATGTGCACGACGGGGACGATATCATCGTCCTGAAAAAGGGCAAGACGTGGTCGCGCATCCGCGTGGAGGACAACGATCGGGTCGGCTACATCAAGAACATGTATATTTCGGGCGCAAAGCGCCCGAAAAAGACGTTTGACTGGGGGCACATTTCCTCCGACTACGTGACGGCGCCGCTTCGCGCAAAGCGCAGCAGCAAATCGCTGTTGCTGACGGATCTCAAGCGATACGCGAAGCTGCAGCTCCTGTCCAAATCGCGCGGCTGGTACAAGGTGCGCACCTCGAGCGACGTGACGGGCTATGTCGCCACGAAATTCGTGGTAAAGGGCGCGCGAAAGACCGCGAAGGCGGATCTCACGATCCGCGAAAAGCCCAACGGAGACGAAGTGACGATGATCAGCAAGGGCGATTATGTGAAGGCGCTCGCCCAATACGGCGACTGGACGTATGTGCAATACCTGCCCGAGGATGTATACGGCTACGTATTCACCATGTGTCTGAAGTAAAATCGAACGATCGCGCCTCCCGAAATGCGTATTCCGGGAGGCGCGATTGTTTTCTGTATCAGAGCAGGTGATACTCGTTGCACAGCGGGTGGAGGATTTCCTCGTCCTCCTCGATATCCGCAAAGCGGGAGGTAGGTTCCAGGAAGAAGTTGTCCGTATTGTCGTCGTTGACCTTGGACACCTCGCCGATTAGGAGATCCCCGGATGCGGGAAGCGGCCCGAACACGTGCGCGACGTAGGGCGGAAGGCTTATGGATGCGCCCTTTTCGATGCGGATTTCCTCTCCGGCTTTGGCGATGCGCAAAATGCCGTCCATATACACGCGCACGTCGGTGTCCAGTTGGTTGCCGTCCTTATCCGCGTTCCAGAGGAAGATTTGCAGCGTGCCGCCCGCGCGGTTGATGATGTCCTCCGTCTTGAACACGTGGTAGTGCTTGGGGAGTCGCTGCCCGTCCTTCATGAGGATGAATTTCTCGCAGTACGGAACGCCGACGGACGGGTCCGCGAGCAGGCCGTTGCGGATCGTATACAGCACCGCCCCGATTTCGGCGAAATTCCCCGTGCCGAAATCCGTGATGTCCCAGCCGAGCATGGTGCGCTTTACCGTGTCGAGCTGCGCCTTGTGCACCCTCCAGGTATCCATATCCCAATACGCCATCGGGGGAAGGCGATGGTTATTCGCCTCCAAAAAGTCCTTCGCCCAGCGGAGGGAACGATTGATTTCCGAGCGCTTCATGCAAAACACCTCCTGACGATACTATAGAGCATTTCTTCGGGCGCAAGTTCCAAAACCGTTTGCAACACGAAGTCGATTCCGTCTTCCGTGAGCGCGCGCCGCAGTTCTTGCGCGGCGGCGTCATTCGGATTGTCGTACCGAAGCGCCGCGCATATGCCCCGCACGATCGGCGCGGGGTCTCCCCCTTGCTCTACTGCGAGCAGCGCCGCGCCCGTCAGGCGGTCGTTTCTGCGCAGCTTGCGGATGGGGTCCGCGCCGACGCGCGCGGTCGTGTCCATGAACGTCCTGTCCGCAAAGCGCGACAGCAGCGAGGGAATCATCCGTTCGACGCTTTCCCGCACTTCCTCGCCGAAGCGCGCAATCAGCGCCTTTCCGGAGGCTTGCATGAATGCTTCGACGGCGGAATGGATTTCGGGGTCGGCAATCGCCTCTCAGATGTAGGTATAGCCCTTTTCGTAGCCGAGATACGCGCAGATCGCGTGCCCGCCGTTGTGCAAAAAGAGCTTTCGCTTGATATAAAAATCGAACGGCGTGTACGGAAACAGCCCCTGTATGTCGAGGATTGCCCCGCGAAAGCCCGCCTTGTCCACGGGAAGCTCGCTGTAGGAATCGACGGTCACGACGGGCGGGTTTTCGGCGGATTCTTTCGCGTCGCGAAGCGTCGCCGTGCAGCCGATGGATGCCTGAACGAGCCCCACGTGCTTTTCCGCCCACGCCTTTTCCTCCTCGGAGAGGCATTCGTATATCCAGCCGTGCATGAGCACATCCGCGCCGATCTGGTTTTCGCAGAGGAGGATGTCCAGCGCGCCGCCGCCTTCTTTCATGCGCGCAACGATGCTTTGCGCGAGGATGGGCGCGATCTGCGGCAGGGAATTGGCGCCGACACAGGTGCAGGCGATGTCGCAGCGCGCGATTTTGTCGCGCGCGTCGTCCGTCAGGGAATGCAGCGCGCGCACGTTTTTTACGGCTTTATACGTTTCGCCGCCCTCCGATACGATGCGGATCGTATAGCCGCCGTTTGTGTTGATCCCGTCCACGACCTCGTGCAGGATGTCCAAAAAACATACGTCAAAGCCGGAATCGGCGAGGATTCGCCCGATAAAGCTCCGGCCGATCTTTCCGGCTCCGTAGACCACGGCTCTTTTCATTGCACAGCGCCTCCTTCATACCATGGACGCATAAAAGCGCAGCGTCTCTTCGTAGGAGCGAACGCCCTCGGTCGAGCCCTGTTCGCTCAGGGAGCACGCGGCGGTAGCGGTGCCCAATATCAAAGCTTCCTTGATGGACTGCCCCTTCCACGCCGCGTACACCGCGCCCGCGCAAAAGGCATCCCCCGCGCCGACGGAGCCCTTGATGTAGCCCTCGGGCAGTTTCAGGCTCGGCAGCGCGCAATACGCATTTCGTTCGTCGAGCCCGTAGCTTCCGCTCGGGCAGTGGATGACCGCCCATGTGCTGACGCCCATCGCCTTGAGTGCTTTGAGCGCGGACAGCATGTTTTCTTCGATCGGCGCGCCCGCATCGTCCACAAGGCGGATGCCCGTGGTCGCCTGCGCCTCGGCTTCGTTGATGATGCAATAATCCGTGTAGCGCAGCGCGGGTGTTACGATTTTCCGAAAGCGATCGCCCGCTTCGGTGACGATGTCGACGGAGGTCTTGATGTTGCGCTTTTGCGCGTTGTGCAAAAGGCGCGCCATCTTGGTGCCGTATTCGTCGTCCTCGCGGTCGAGCGCATCGAGCAGCAGGATGTAGCCGATGTGGAGGATGTCTGCGTCCAGCGCGTCCCAATCGATGTCTGCCTCGCAGAATTCGGCGTTCGCGCCGCGAAAATGGCAGAAGGAGCGCTGCTTCGTGATCTCGTCAAACAGCACCAGGGTGTACGACGTTGCGCCCTCGCGCCGAATTTGGTCGAGGGCGATGTTGGGAAACCGTTTCAGCCTTTCCATGACAAAGTCCCCCGCCGCATCCTCGCCGACGCGCCCGAGCGCCGTCAGCGGAAGCGTGGAGTCCAATATCGCAAGGTCCATGATGTCGTTGCAAAGGCAGCCGCCGGTAGACAGGCTCTTTTCGCCCGTAATCGTCGTAAGCTCCCCGGGGGCGGGGAATCCCCGTATCGGGTACAGCATGTCGACGACCGTGTTTCCGGCGACCGCGATCCCCTTCTTGCGCATAGTGCCTCCTATTCCTCGGGGCGGTAGCCCTGCGAGATGTCGGGCTTGTATTTCATACTGTCCTGCTCCGTGATTTCACGGATGACGCGGGCGGGGCATCCGGCGGCAAAGCTGCGCGGCGGGATGTCCTTGGTGACGACGCTCCCCGCGCCGATCACGCATTCGTCGCCGATGGTGACGCCGGGGCAGACGACCACATTTGCGCCAAGCCAGCACTCGTTGCCGATGACGACGGGCTTTGCGTAGCACGGGCGCACCTTGTCGCCCGCGTCGTTCAGCAGGTATTTTCGTTCCGAAGCGATCATCGGGTGGATAGGCGTCACGATGGTGACATTGGGGCCGAAGTCGCACCCGTCGCCGATGGTCACATTTGCGTCGTCCTGAATGGTGAGGTTGAAGTTGCCGAAAAAGCGCTTGCCGATTTTCGTGTGGCAGCCGTAATGGATCTGCATCGGCCCCTGAATGAAGCTGCCCTCGCCGAATTCGGCGAACAGTTCGCGAAGGATTTTCCCGCGCAGCTCGACCTCATCCTCAAAGAGCGTGTTGTAGCGCGCGCTCAGGGTATGGCTCTTGCGCTTGAGCGCCTTTAGCGACGGGTCGCCGGGGCAATACATCTTCCCGGAAAGCAGTTTTTCCTCTTCGGTCACGGCGAATCTCTCCTTTCGAAAGGGGTTATCCGAAATAGTTCGAGGCGGTTTTGATGCTGCGCTGGTGGCGGGCATCGAGCTTGCCGTTCAAGTGGTGCTTGGAGTTTTTGAAGTGCAGGCAGAACTGCCCCTTGTAGCCGTTGGCCTTGCTGATTTCTTTTCCGTGCGGATAGCTGTTGATGGATGCTGCGTAATATTTCTTGCCCACGATGAGCAGCACGGGCTTTGTGGACCACGAGAACTTGCCATGGTACATTTTTTTGAGCTTCGCGGTATCCTTCCTGGTGGAGGGTTCGGCATCGATGTGGTTTACGCCGCCCACGCGGCGGATTTTCATGCGGATGCCCGAATTGATCTCTACGATGGTTGCGACCTTTCCGCGCGGGAAGCGTGCGGACATGCCGCTGGATGCCCACGATACGCTCTTGACCGAGGGCTTCTTCCGCGATGTGGACAGTATTTTGCGCTTTGTGG
>CAYFRC010000071.1:0-8737 GCA_964345325.1 uncultured Oscillospiraceae bacterium | reverse complement strand
GTCCCGCGCTCGAGGTCGTCTTTACCGTCCTGCACGCGGGCGGCAAGTTCGGCGGCGGGGGCTATAAGGTCTCCGGCGGCCTGCACGGCGTCGGCGCGAGCGTCGTCAACGCGCTCTCGAGCCATATGATGGTGCAGGTGTTTCAGGACGGAAAGATCTATCAGCAGGAATACGAGCGCGGCAAGGTGCTCTACGATCTCAAGGTCGTCGGCGATACCGACCGCACGGGCACGACCATCCGCTTTCATCCCGACGCAAAGACGGGTGAAACCCCGGAGCCGGGCATTTTTGAAACGGGCAACTTCAATTACGAAACGCTCAGAATGAGCTTTCGGGAAGTGGCGTTTTTGAACGCGGGGCTTCGCATCGAGCTGATCGACGAGCGCGGCGCGGAACCCGTAAGCGCCGCATACCACTACGAGGGCGGCATCACTTCCTTTGTGGAATTCCTCAACAAGCACAAGGAACCGCTCTTCAAGCCTCCGATCTACAGCGCCGATAAAGTAGACACCACGGCGGTAGAAGTCGCGCTCCAGTGGAACGACAGCTACAACGAGAGCGTGTTCACCTTCGCAAACAACATCCGCACCACGGAGGGCGGAACGCATTTGGAAGGCTTCCGCACGGCGCTCACGCGCTCCGTCAACGACTACGGCAGAAAGGCGGGCATCCTAAAGCCCTCAGACCAGAACCTCGAGGGCGAGGACGTCCGCGAGGGGCTCACCGCGATCGTCTCCGTCAAGCTCAAGGAGCCGCAGTTCGAGGGGCAGACGAAGACCAAGCTCGGCAACAGCGAGGTGCGCCAGATCGTGGCGTCCAAGGTCTCCGAGGCGATGGACATCTTCCTCGAGGAGCACCCCACGGAGGCAAAGCTCATCCTCGACAAATGCCTCGCCGCGTCGCGCGCGCGGGAAGCCGCCCGCAAGGCGCGCGAGTTGACCCGCAGAAAGACGGTATTGGAGTCCGCATCGCTCCCGGGAAAGCTCGCGGACTGCTCCGAGCGCGACCCCGCGAAGTGCGAAATCTTCCTCGTGGAGGGCGATTCCGCAGGCGGCAGCGCGAAAAACGGCCGCGACAGGAATTTTCAGGCGATCCTGCCCCTGCGCGGCAAGATTCTGAACGTCGAAAAGACGCGCATGGACCGCATCCTCGCCAACAACGAAATCAAGGCGATGATCACCGCCTTCGGCGGCGGTTTCGGCAACGAATTCGACCCCGAAAAGCTGCGCTATCACCGCATCGTCTGCATGACGGACGCGGACGTGGACGGAAGCCACATCCGCATCCTCCTGCTCACGTTCTTCTACCGCTACATGCCCCAGCTCGTGACGGACGGTTACGTATACATCGCGCAGCCCCCGCTGTACAAGGTCACGCGCGGGAAGACCTCGAAATACGTGTATTCGGACGAGCAGCTGCAAAGTCTTCTGGATGAGATGGGGCGCGATTCCAAGCCCGAAATCCAGCGCTACAAAGGGCTTGGCGAAATGAGCTCCGAGCAGCTGTGGGAGACGACCATGAACCCCGAAACGCGCTCCATGTACCGCGTAACGGTAAACGACGCGATCTCCGCGGACGAGATGTTCACCCTGCTCATGGGCGATCAGGTCGCGCCGAGGCGGGAATTTATCGAGCAGAACGCAAAGCTCGTGGCAAACCTTGACGTATAAAGCACAAAAAAGTATCGACGGATCGGAGAGTGATCCCCTTTGGCAGACGAAATGAACATCGGCCGCCTCATGCCGCTTGACGTGGAGGACGAGCTGAGAAAATCCTTTATATCCTACGCGATGGCGGTCATCGTGTCGCGGGCACTGCCCGACGTGCGCGACGGGCTAAAGCCCGTGCACCGGCGCATCCTCTACTCCATGGTGGAATTGGGCGTGACGCCCGACAAGCCGTTCCGCAAGAGCGCGCGCATCGTGGGCGACGTACTCGGTAAATACCATCCCCACGGAGACTCCTCCGTTTACGACGCGATGGTGCGCCTCGCGCAGGATTTCAATATCCGCTATCCCCTCGTCGAGGGGCAGGGCAACTTCGGCAGCGTGGACGGCGACGGCGCAGCCGCCATGCGATACACGGAAGCCCGCCTGTCCAAGCTGAGCATGGAAATGGTCGCGGACATGGAAAAGGAGACCGTGGACTATTACCCCAACTTCGACGAAACGCTCATGCAGCCGTCCGTTCTGCCCTCGCGCTTCCCGAATCTCCTGGTCAACGGGTCGAGCGGCATCGCGGTCGGCATGGCGACGAACATCCCCCCTCACAACCTGGGCGAGGTAATCGACGCTACCGTGTACATGCTGGATCACCCCGAGGCTACCGTGGAAGACTTGATGCAGTTCGTAAAGGGGCCCGATTTCCCGACCGGCGGCATCATTTTGGGCAAAGCCGGCATCCACGAGGCGTATGCAACGGGCAGGGGGCGCATCGTCGTCCGCTCGAAGACCGAGATCGAGCCGATGTCGGCAGGGCGCGACCGCATCATCGTCACGGAAATCCCGTATCAGGTCAACAAGGCGAAGCTGGTCGAGAACATCGCGCAGCTCGTGCACGACAAGCGCGTCGAGGGCATTTCCGACATCCGCGACGAGTCCGACCGCAACGGCATGCGCATCGTGATCGAGCTCAAGCGCGACGTGAGCGCGCACGTCGTTCTGAATACGCTGTACAAGCGCACGCAGCTGCAGGACACCTTCGGCGTAATCACCATCGCGCTCGTGGACGGCGAACCGAAGGTGCTGTCCCTGCGCCAGGTGCTGCACCACTACATCGACCACCAAAAAGAGGTCATCACACGCAGGACGCGCTACGAGCTCGGCAAGGCGGAGGCGCGCGCGCACATCTTAGAGGGGCTGCTCATCGCGCTCGACCGCATAGACGAGGTCATCCGCATCATCCGCTCCAGCCGCACGGACGGCGACGCGAAGGAAACGCTCATGGAGCGCCTCGCGCTGACCGACAAGCAGGCACAAGCGATTCTGGACATGCGCCTGCGCAGGCTGACGGGCCTCGAGCGCGACAAGATTCAGGCGGAATACGACGAATTGGTAAAGCTCATCGCGCACCTCAAAGAAGTGCTCGAAAACGAGTGGATGGTCGTAGACATCATCAAAAAAGAGATTTTGGAGATTCGCGGCAAGTACGCGGACGAGCGCCGAACGGAGATTTCCCCGATCGAGGGCGAGATCGACATGCTCGACCTGATTCAGGAGGAGGACATGGTCTTCACCATGACCCATCTGGGCTACGTGAAGCGCCTGCCGAGGTCTACCTACAAGGCGCAACGGCGCGGCGGCAAGGGCGTCGTGGGCGCAAGGGCGCGGGAAGAGGACTTTGTGGAGCAGATGTACGTGCTCTCCACGCATGACCCGATGTTCTTCTTCACGGATCGCGGGCGCGTATACGTCCTCAACTGCTACGAGATTCCCGAGGCGAGCCGCACCGCGAAGGGCACCGCCGTGATGAACCTTCTGAACCTCGCCCCGGGCGAAAAAATCACCAAGGCGCTGCCGATCCCGAGGGAGTTCGTGGAGGGGCATTACCTCATCATGGCGACCAAGGACGGCCTGATCAAGCGCACAAAGCTCGACGAATTCATCAACATTCGAAAGAGCGGGCTCATCGCGCTGAACCTGCGCGACGAGGACAGGGTGATCGGCGTCGCACTGACCGACGGCTCGCGCGACCTGCTGATCGCCACGCGGCAGGGCATGGCGATCCGCTTTGCGGAGACGGACGTGCGCGCGATGGGGCGCGCAGCGACGGGCGTCAAGTCCATAACCCTCGCCGAGGGCGACGAGGTCGTCGACCTGTGCGCGATCGAGGACGACACGATGGTCCTCTGCATCACCGAGAACGGTTACGGCAAGCGCACGAATCCCGACGAATACCGCCTGCAAAGCCGCGGCGGCAAGGGCATCAAGGCACTCAACGTTACGGAAAAGACGGGGCTTCTGGCGGCGCAGCTGCCCGTGCCGGAGGATGTGGACCTTCTGCTCATGGCAGACGACGGCACGATCATCCGCACGCCCGTCTCCTCGATCTCCGTGCTCGGGCGCAACACGCAGGGCATACGCATCATGCGCGTGGATGAGGACAAAAAGATTGTATGCGTGGCGCGCGCGGAGCCCGAAGAGGAGTACGATGAAGACGACATCGCGGAAGAGAACGGTATCGCAGACGACGAGAACGATTCGATATAAATCAAACAGGGAGGCATAGGAAATGACGAAATTCTGCGGCAAAAAGGAATGGCTGGTGCCCGACTGCTATTGGCCCGAGATCACGACCTCCGGGCACTACGTGAGCCACGAGGCGATCTGCGTGCTGAACACGGGCGATAAGGACGCCGAGATCAACCTGACGCTCTATTTTGAGGACGAGGAACCGATGCACGGCTTCAAGACCTTCTGCGACGCGCGGCGCACGCACCACGTCCGCCTCGACAAGCTCTTGGACGAGGACGGCAACCACGTGCCGATGGGCAAGCCCTACGCAATCTACGCGATATCGAGCGTGCCCGTCGTCATGCAGTATTCGAGGCTGGACACCACGCAGGCAAACGAAGCCTTGATGACGACCATCGCGTACTGACGCATTGTTTCGGGCGGCTGCCCCCGCCCGCGGCAGGTCGCCGCGATCCATGGGGCAAATACATCACAAAGCAGGAGGGGTACCATGCATCCCATTCAGGAGAAGTATTCCGAGCAGATCAAGGAACTCGTCAAGACAGCAAATCGCTTGGCGGAGATCGGCTTCGTCACGAGCCAGGGCGGCAACCTTTCCATGCGCGTGGCAGAGGACACGATCCTAATCACGCCCACCAAGGTCGCCAAAATCGCGCTCACGTTCGAGGACATCTGCGCGGTCGACATGAACGGCAAGGTGCTCTACGCGCGCAAAGGGCGCAAGCCCACCGGCGAATGGCCGTTCCACGTGCGCATCATGAACCGCCGCCCCGATGTCAAGGGCATTATCCACGCGCATCCGCCGATTTTGACCGGCTTCGCCATCGCCGGCGGCGATTGGATGCAGATGCCGTTCTTGCCCGAGCCCGTGATCGAGGTGGGTCCCATGGTCATGGTGCCGTATGCCGAGCCGCTCAGCGACCGGCTCGCCGAAAATTTCGATTCCGTGCTCGACAAGTCCAACGGCTTTCTCATGGAAAACCACGGCGCGCTCATGGTCAGCCCCGAGGGCATCTGGCGCGCGCTGGAATTCCTCGAGATGATGGAGGCCGCAGGGAAATCCATCCTCGTCGCAAAGATGCTCGGCAACCCCAAGCCCATCGCCGAAGGCGACGTGAAGAACCTCGAAAACGTCATCCGCATCCGCAACATCCCGATGCCCGGGCTCCCCGGCGCGGTGGATTCGCTGCTGGATATCTTCAAGTAATTCCATACAAAAGGGCCCCGGCGCGCGCCGGGGCTCTTTTCTGTTCCTCTATGGCTTCACGGGGATGTCCGTATGCTTGCGAATCTCCCGTGCAACATTCTTGGCGTCGTCCTTTGGCATCATGCGCTCCGAAAGCCCCGCATCCTTTGCCATTCCCAACTTTTCGGCCTTGGAAAGCCCCAAGGGGTGGTACGGCTCGATTTCGATCTCTTGGACATTGCGCAAACCGTTTGCGAGGCGCGCGATTCCCTCGTAGTGCTCGCACCTGTCGTTGAAGGAGGGTATGATCGGGCAGCGCAGTATGATTTTCGCACCCACGGAATCGAGCATCCGAAGGTTTTCTAAGATCAATTCGTTGCCCTGCCCCGTATACGCCAAATGCCTCGCGGAATCCGTCTCCTTGATGTCGTACAGAAAAAGGTCCACGGTTTCCGAAAGTTCTGCCAATAGTTCGGGCTTTGCGAACCCGCACGTCTCGACGGCGACGTGGATTCCCTCGCGCCTTGCGTCCCACGCCAAGGCGAGCGCGAAATCGCCCTGCAGGGTCGGTTCCCCGCCCGTGAGCGTGAGCCCGCCGCCGCTTTCGGCGTAAAACGGTGCATCGCGCAAGACGACGTTCATGATTTCCGAAACGGACATTTCCTTCCCCGCGACGGCGAGCGCATCGTTCGGGCAAGCCTTCGCGCACGTTCCGCACGCCGTGCAGCCCGCCCTGTCTATCGTATGCGCATTGCCACGCACGGTATGCCTTTCGCACACCGCGGCACACGCGCCGCAATGCGTACATTTGGCGGCATCCAGCACGAGCTGTTTGCGCGGGGAGAGCCCCTCCGGGTTGTGGCACCACGCGCAGCGCAGCGGGCAGCCCTTCAAAAACACCGCCGTGCGTATGCCCGGTCCGTCGTGCACGCAGAAGCGCTGCACGTTGAATACGATCCCCGTCACGAATCGTGCTCCGTTCTGAGCAGCAGTTCCTCCTGCATCACGGGGGAGAGGTTGGTGAAATAGTCACTGTATCCGCCGATGCGCACCACCAAATCCTTATGCCGCTCGGGATGCGCCTTGGCGTCCAAAAGCACTTCCCTGTCCACGGTATTGATCTGCAGCTCGAACCCGCCGCGCGCCATGAACACGCGGATGAGGCTCAGCAGCTTTTCCGCCGTCTCCTCGGAAAACAGCGCTTTCCCGAACTTCATATTCACCGCGATACCGCCGATAAACGGCGTATGGTCCCAGCATGTGGACGAGAGGATCGACGCGGTCGCGCCGTTGCGCTCCCTGCCCTGCGCGGGGCCCGATCCGTCGCCCAGCGGGAAGCCCGCGGGCCTTCCGTCCGGCGTCGCGCCCGTGCGCTTTCCGATCTCGGCGTGCTGCACCCAACAGAACATGCTCGGCGACAGCGTCTCCCCGTAGCAGATGCGCGCCTTCGCGACCTCTTGGGGGATCCACGAGGTGATTTTCTGCGCCAAGCCGTCCGCCTCGGGGTCGTCGTTGCCGTATTTGGGGCATTCGTCGATCTTCCGCAACAGATCGCCTCTCCCCTCGAACCCGCTTTGCAGCGCGGCCCTGTATTCGGCGGGCGAAACCGATTTATCGGTATATACGAGCTTTCGAATCGCCGCCAAGGAGTCCACGAGGTTCGCCATGCCGACGAAGGACGGCATCACCCACGCGTACCGCGCGCCGCCCTCGTCGATGTCCTTCCCCTTTTTGAGGCAGTCGTTCACGAGGCAGGACACCAGGGGGTGCGTATACCAGATGCGCCTGCTTATCCTGCCCAGGCTCTCCTCCCGCGCACAGCGGAAGATGCATTCGGACAGGCGCTTTTCGTATTCGCGCAGCAGTGCGTCAAACGCATCGGGCATTTTGTCCTCCGCGATGATATCGAGCAGCGGCTGCATCAGGTTGTGATAGGGCGAAGCCACCCACACGCCGGAGGACGCGATGGGCGTGATCTCCACGCACGTGGAGTGGATGTAGTTCACCGCCTCCGCGAAGGGAAGCCCTTTGTCCATCAGCCCCCTCGCGATGACCTCGTCGTTAAACAGCGCGGGATGCGTCAGCCCCTCCCCCAGCGCCTTCACCGCGAGGCGCAACAGCGCATCAGGCGTCCCCTTGGTGACGCAAAGCCCCACGCCCGGGTACGGCAGCCGCGTATCGAGGATGGACTCCAAAAACAGCCGCGTCAGTTCGTTTTCGACGGGGTTGCCGTCCCCGTCCCTTCCGCCCACCATCAGGCCGACCGCAAGCCCCTTCGGCACGGTCTTGTTGTAGAGCAGGCAAAAGCAGTCGATCAGCTCCAGCGCGCCCTCCCGCGTGAGGATACCCGAGGCGATGTCGCGCTCGTAATAGGGGAGCAGGAACCTGTCGGGCCGCCCCATTTGGTACAGCCCGCCCAAATGGAAGGTGTATATCTCAATCGCCTGCAGCGCTTCGTAAAACGTCTTCGCGGGGTGTTTGGGGACGTTTTCGAGGTTGGCGGCGATTTGCAGCAGTTCTTTTTTGCGCCGTTCGCTTGCCGATGCGGCGAGTTCTTTCGCGTGCGATGCATAGCGCGCCGCCAGTTCGTCCAGCGCATCGAGCACCGTGATGCAGTTGTCGTAAAAGATCTCTTTTTCCAAGTCGTCGGGAGTCTCTCGCGTATCGAGTGCGGATTTTCTGGCGCGGATTTCCCCGCGAATGCCGTCCGTACCCAGCGCGAGCAGCTTTTCGTAGTCGAGCGCCATATGGGAATCCTGCCCCACGCGATAGGGCATCATGCCTTCGGCAAATTCCAAAAACGCCTTCTGCTCCTGCGTGAGAAGAACGTCAAAATTCTGCCTGCCGACGATCAGTTCCCATTCGTCAATCACAGGCGTCATGCCCCTGAGCATTTTCGCGCGCGCCGCCGTTTGGCGCATTTTGAGGTTCGGCAGATGCCGCGCCTCCTGCCAGCCCTTTGCGTACAGATAGCGCATTTCGGGGCTGAAGAGCTCCGGCGCGGGGCGCTCGATCGCGTCGTTTCGCAAGAAACCGATTCTTTCTGTCATACGGATCCCCTCCCAATATGGATTATACATCCCCAAAAGCCTTCTGTCAATCGATTCTTCCTGCGATAAACGGCTGCCTGAAAATGCACATTTCCGGTTGACAGATTCGCCTTTTGGGGCGATAATAGCATTAACGCATAACACTTGGGGGTATGTCCATGGAGATTTTTGATACGCTTTCCCGAATCGGCATCGTACCCGTCATCAAAATCGAGGACGCGCGGGATGCGGCGCCGCTCTGCGCCGCGCTGCAAAGGGGCGGCATTCCCGCTGCGGAAATCACATTTCGAACAAACGCGGCGGAGCCG
>CAYFRC010000070.1:5324-8822 GCA_964345325.1 uncultured Oscillospiraceae bacterium | reverse complement strand
GATGTCGGCGCGGTGGTGCTGCGCGACCGCAAGCACCTGTCGCAGGACGGGCTTTTAATCGTGGTCATGGCGATCGACCGCGAAAACGGCACGGTCGTATCGGGGCCGGACATCATCTCGCGCGGCTTCGTGTACGTGCGCGAATCGGATGAGATGGTCGACGGCGCGCGGGCCGCGGCGCGGGAGGTCATCCTCCGCTACGGCAGGATCGACATTTCCGACTGGAGCCGCCTCAAAAACGACGTGCGCGAGGTGGTACAGCGCTACGTGTACAACCAAATCAAGCGCAGCCCGATGATCCTGCCGATCATCGTGGAGATCTGAGGAGGAACGACATGGCGGACGTATACAACATGGCGCATGCGCTCGCATCGGAGCTGAAACAGAGCGAAGAATACAGCGAATTTCAGCGCTGCAGAAAAATCGCCTACGAGGACGACACGAACCGCAGGCTGCTGGATGAGTATAAGCGCCTGCAGCTCAAGATGCAGGCGTCGATGCTCGCGGGGCAGGCGACGGACGAGGAGGAGATGCGCCGTCTGCAGCAGATCGCATCGCTGTTGCAGTTCAACGCCGACGCGCGCGATTTTCTGATGGCGGAGCTCCGCTTTCAGAAGATGATGGCGGACGTGTACAAGATTTTGGCGGATGCCGCCGGCTTCGATCTGGACGTATTGCAGGGAAGCTGACGGAATTCGGCACACGGAGGACATATGACAAACGGCAGAAAGAGAAGCGCGCCGGGTCGGGCGTATACGCAAAAGACGCTGCTGCGCGACCGCGAATACGGGTTCTACTGGTATGCGTGGCTGTGGAAGATTGCGCGGCCTGTGCTGATTTTTGTGTGCAGCGCGATCATCGTGGCAGGCGTCGTGGTGACGGGCTGGGATTATCTCGACAGGCAGTTTGTGCAGCCCGTCGACCCTACCGACCAGACCGTGCGCGAATTCACGATCGAGAGGGGTTCGTCCATCACGCAGATCGGAAGCGACCTGTACGAACAGCGCTTTTTGCGCAATAAGGGCGTATTCAAATACATCGTGCAGTTTCAGGGGCTGACGAACGACATCCAGTACGGCAGCTACCCCCTGTCCTCGAGCATGGATGTCAACACCATCATCGGCATACTGACATCGGGCAGCGCCACCAACGAGCGCACGATCACGATCATCCCCGGCTGGACGGTCGAGAACATCGCGAACTATCTGGTGAAGAACGGCGCGCTCGACAAGGCCGACGAATTCCTGAAGCTCGCCAACGATTTCGATGCCTACAAGGAAGACTCCTACGCCCTGCAGCAGGTGGAGGAGGCGGGCACGCGCGCCGGGCGCAAATACGCCTTGGAAGGCTATCTCGCGCCGGATACCTACCGCGTGTACACAAACGCCTCGGCGGATACGATCCTGCGCACGCTCATCAAACAGATGGACGCGGTGCTTGACGACGTGTTTACCGCGCCCGCAATCGAGGACGTGCAGTATAACGAATTCGGCGAAATCGTCAATGCGGAAGGCGAAGTCATCGAGGAGGAAATCCCGTTTGAGACGACGCTCACGCGCGATCAGACGATCATCCTCGCCTCCCTCATCGAAAAGGAAGCGGGCAGGGCGAGCGACTACGCCAAGATATCGGCGGTCTTCCACAACCGGCTGGAAGCCGGCATGAAGCTGGAGTCCGATGCGACGGTGGGCTATATTACGGGCGCGACGCGCATCCTTCTGACGGGCGACGAACTTGCGACCGACAGCCCCTATAACACATATCTGTACGCGGGGCTTCCGCCGGGACCCATCTGCAACCCGTCCCGCGCGGCGATGAAGGCGGCGCTGTATCCGGATTCGGACTATATCTACGAGGACTATCTGTATTTCTGCGCGGGGGATCCCTCCAAGGGAGAGACGGTGTTCAGCAGGACGCGCACGGAGCACGAGGCGAACGTCGCCCGCTATAAGCCCCTGTGGAAGAGCTATGACCAGGCGAACAGCGCAAATCGTCCTTAATAATGTGCCGCTCGGGCGTTCCGTAGTATTGGGGCTCTCGGGCGGCGCGGATTCGGTGGCGCTTTTGATGCTGCTTTTGCCCTACGCGCGCGACGGGCGCATACAACTTTCCGCCGCGCACATGGAGCACGGGCTGCGCGGAGAGGATTCCGTTTCCGATATGCGCTTTGTCGAGGAATTATGTAAAAGGGAGAACGTGCCGCTTGCCGTTCGCCGTGTTTCGGTTCCCGACATCGCACGATCGCGCGGCATCGGGCTCGAGCAGGCTGCGCGGGAGGAGCGATACGCCTTTTTGCGCTCCTTGGGCGCGGACGTAATCGCGCTGGCGCACCACGCGGACGACCAGGCGGAGTCGATCCTCATGCACCTGTTTCGCGGCAGCGGCAGGCGCGGCGCGATCGGCATGGCGGAAGCGGAAAACGGCATCTGGCGGCCGCTCTTGCGCGTCGGGAAGGATGAAATCATTTCCTACCTGAGGGAGCGGAACATCCCGTGGCGGGAGGACGCGACCAACGTCCTGTGCGACACGCCGCGAAACATCCTGCGCGGGCGCGCCGTTCCCGCAATCAGGGAGGCATATGCCGCGCTCCGCGGTGCGCTGACGCGCTTTGCGGACGTGCTGCGCGGAGAGGATGCGCTGCTTGATGACCTGGCGCGGGAATGCGCCGAAAAGAACGCGGTGCAAATTTCGCCTGCCTGCGTGCGCATCGAGACGGAGGGCGTACCCATCCCCCTCTTGCGGCGCGTGCTGCATTTTCTCACGGGCACGACGCTCGCAGAAACGGACAGGATGTTATTGGCAGGGAAAGGTGCGGATATCGCGCGGTACCGCGCGGAATACGCGGGAAGCGCACTCTATATTACGCAAACGGGCACGGCGGAAGAGGAATACGCCTTAAACGAGGTGTTTGGCATCGAACCGTGCGCCCCCGTGCCCATCAAAAAAGACGATTTTCGGCAAGCGCTTAATGAGCGTGCGCTCGATGGCGCAATTGTGCGGACGCGGCGCGCGGGGGACGCGATAACGCCGCTCGGCATGCGCGGCACGAAGACGCTTTCGGATTTTTTTACGGACAAAAAGGTGGAAAAGCCGCTTCGGGATCAGCTGCTCTTGGTCGCGAAGGGGAACGAGATTTTGTGGATTCCGTCGCTGTGCGTGTCGCGGTACGCGGCTGTGACGCCGGATGCGCGCGCCGTGCGGCTGACGATGAAAGAGGAATATAAAAGGGAGGTTCGTTTTCATGCATGAGGATTTGCGGGAGGTATACTTTTCGCGCGAGGAGATTCAAAACCGCGTGAAGGAGTTGGGCGAGGAGATCAGCAGGGATTTCGCGGGCAAAGAAGTCGTGCTCGTTGGGATTTTGAAGGGCGCGGTGCTGTTCCTTTCGGACCTTGCGCGCGCGCTCGATCTCGATGCGCGGATGGACTTCATGGCGATTTCGAGCTACGGGGCGTCCACCAAGACGTCGGGCGTCGTGCGGTTCCTGAAGGACCTGGA
>CAYFRC010000070.1:0-5314 GCA_964345325.1 uncultured Oscillospiraceae bacterium | reverse complement strand
CGACGTATCCGGGAAGAACGTCATTATCGTGGAGGACATCATCGACAGCGGCAAGTCCCTCTCGTTCCTCAAGCAGAACCTGCTCGCGCGCGGGGTGAAGGAGCTGAAGGTTTGCGTGCTGCTCGACAAGCCCTCCCGCCGCGAGGTGTGGGTGGATGTGGACTACCGCGGGTTCACCATTCCGGACGAATTCGTGGTCGGCTACGGGCTCGATTATGCGGAAAAATACCGCAATCTCCCGTATATCGGCATATTGAAGCCGGAAATTTACACAAATGCCCGAATGAACGTTTGAATTTCGCAGCAACCGGTGGTATAATGAAAGGCATTGTGGGTCTATCTTAGTTTCGCCGAAAGCGAGGTACGTTTTTTTGAAGAATAACAGGTTGAGGCTGTGGCAGGGGCCGTTGCTCTATGCGCTGCTCCTGATCGGCATATTGTCGATCGTGGGCATGATAAGCTCCACGCCGCAGGACAAAATCGACGCGCTGTCCTATTCCGACGCGCTGGCGCTTGTAAAGGAAGACAAGGTCGCAAACATGATGACCAGCGGGATGACCGTCGTCATCCGCTATAAGGACAGTGCCATTCCCGAGGCGGAATTCGGCTTGCGCTACGACGCGTATGCGACGGTCGATTCCGTGGAGCGGTTTTTTGCCGATGTAAACGGAATCTACGCCGAAAAATTGGGCAAGGACGCTTCCATCATCACGACCGCGGACTATGCGTTCTCGGTGGAAATCAAGCCGCCGCCGGAGACGCCGTGGTGGGTCGAGTGGCTCCCGTTGCTCGTGTCGTTCCTCCTGTTCGGCGGGCTGTGGTATTTCATCATCAGCCGGCAGTCCGGCGGCCCCAGCGGCATGATGAATTTCGCCAAGAGCCGCGCGCAGGTGTCCGATCCCACCAAAAAGAAGGTGACCTTTGCGGATGTCGCCGGTGCGGATGAGGAAAAAGAGGAACTGATGGAAATCGTCGAATTCCTGAAGGATCCGAAGCGCTTTACCGAAGTGGGCGCGCGAATTCCGAAGGGCGTTCTGCTCGTGGGCTCTCCGGCCACGGGCAACACCCTGATCCCCAGAGCCGTATCCGGCGAGGCGGGCGTTCCGTTCTTCTCCATCTCCGGCTCCGATTTCGTGGAAATGTTCGTGGGCGTGGGCGCGTCCCGCGTGCGCGACCTGTTCGATCAGGCGAAAAAGAACACCCCCGCCATCGTCTTTATCGACGAGATCGATGCCGTCGGCAGACAGCGCGGCGCGGGCCTCGGCGGCGGACACGACGAGCGCGAGCAGACGCTCAACCAGCTGCTCGTGGAAATGGACGGGTTTGACAACAACAGCGGCGTAATCGTCATGGCGGCGACCAACCGAGCCGATATCCTCGACCCCGCACTCCTGCGTCCCGGCAGGTTCGACCGCCGTGTGACGATGAACTACCCCGATATAAAGGGCAGGGAAGATATTCTCAAGGTGCATTCGCGCGGCAAGCCCTTAAGCGCGGAAATCGATCTCAACGTCATCGCGCGCAGAACGCCGTTCTTTACGGGCGCGGATCTGGAGAACGTGATAAACGAGGGCGCGCTTCTGGCTGCGCGTGAACACGCGAAGGAAATTCGCATGGATCACATCGAAGAGGCGATCACGCGCGTGAGCATCGGCCCCGAAAAGAAATCCCGCCGCATCAGCGAGGTGAGCAAGCGCCTGACGGCGTGCCACGAGGCGGGCCACGCGATCGTGACGTACACCTTGCCCGAGTGCGACCGCGTTCACGAGATATCCATCATCCCGCGCGGACAGGCGGCGGGCTACACGATGTCGCTGCCGTCGGAGGAGCTTACGAATATGTCCTCCAAGCGGCTGAAGGCGGAAATCTGCACCCTCCTGGCGGGGCACTGCGCGGAGGGGATCGTCTTTGGAGACGTATCGACCGGCTCTCAGTCCGACCTCAAGCGCGCGACGAACATCGCCCGCAGCATGGTCACGGAATACGGCATGAGCGAAAAGCTCGGCCCCATCTTCCTGGGCGGCGAGCACGAGGTGTTCTTAGGGCGCGATTTCTCGCAGTCCCGCGCGAGCTTTTCCGAAATGATCAACAACGACATCGATACGGAGGTGCGGGGTCTTCTCGATGCGGCATACGACCGCGCGAGGATCATTCTCACCGAAAACCGTGCGCAGCTGGACGAACTGACCAATCGGCTCGTCGAGCGCGAGAAGATCGATCAGGCGGAGTTTGAGGAACTCATGCGCAGCTTTCTGAACCCTCCCGCCATCGCGACCGAATAACAGATGACGCCGGCGCCGGTGCGCCGGCGTTGCATTTCAGAAAACCTGCCTCGGGAAGGAGGTGTTGCCCGATGAAGAACCCGTCCGTGCGCGCCTTGGCGCGCCTATTGTGCATTCTGTTTTTCTTCTGCGCGCTGCCGCTTTCGGGCTCGGCGAAGGGCACACCGGATTTTGTGGAAATCGCTGCGGAACCGATGGCCGCATCGGCGCAGCCGCCGTCCGAAGAGCCGGAGGCCGATTCCGCCCGCAAAACGCGCATCGCGGAGATTTCCTTTGCGGAAGAGGAATTGCGGCTGCCCCTCGGTGCCGATAGCGAACTCTTCGCAGAGTTTGCCGTTCGCTATGAAGGGGCTGCGCAGGATACGGAGGAATTTGCCGTCGCGGTAGAAACCGACGATGTGTCCGTCGCGTCCGTGGACATGAAAACCCTGCGCGCGCCGAAAACCGTGCAACAAAACGGGCTGTTCGTTTCGACCTATGCGATCGAGGTTCTGCCGAAGGGTGCGGGCGAGGCGAAGCTCACCGTACAGGTAACGTACTTGGGGGAGAAGTACAGGGCTTCGATCCCGCTGGTTGTTTTGGCTGCGGAGGATGCGGCAGAAGAAGAGGGCGTTGCGACAGCCGCACCCGAGGCTGGCGCGCCGGAACCCTCCTTTGCGCTTGCCCCCTCCTACACGGAGGTGTATCCGGGCGAGGATTTTCTCTTCGCGATAGAGGGCACCGCCGTGCCGGAAGGAAATATCATCTGGGCATCCAACGACGAAGCCGTCGCGCGCGTCGATGCGGAGGGGCACCTCGTCCCCGTCGCGCCCGGCACCGCGACGATCACCGCGACCTATGCCGACGGCGAAAAGCCCTACACCCGCAGCGCGACCGTCGTCGTCATGCAGGGCGCGACCGCCCTCGCCTTTGACCGCGCGGAGCTCGCGAAGTGCGCAGGCGAACGGGAGGATCTGTCCGCGCACCTCGTCTGGAACGACGGCGCGACCGAACCCGCAAACAAGGCGGTGCGCTGGATCGTCGAGGACAACACCGTTGCCTCGGTGGACGAGGGCGGAATGCTCAAAGCGCGCAAGATCGGCGAGACGGATGTGTACGCCTACGCATATAACGGCGTGTTCGCGCGCCTGCACGTGAGCGTGCTTCGCGGCGTGGAAAAGCTCGCGCTCGATGCCTACGACATCTCGCTATACCCCGGGGAACAGGCGACGATAAGC
This sequence comes from uncultured Oscillospiraceae bacterium, assembly GCA_964345325.1. Lineage (GTDB taxonomy): Bacteria > Bacillota > Clostridia > Christensenellales > Aristaeellaceae > CAYFRC01. The sequence goes on along the minus strand of CAYFRC010000070.1, from coordinate 1,815 downwards.
GCTTTTGTGTTTCCGGAACTTGCGACCGATGCCTTCGCGTGGGAACTCAAGCCCGGGGAGGACAAATTCACAGCGCTTCATCGGGCTACCGAAATCGGCAGCCGCCAAATCGCCATCGAGGGCGTAACGCCCGGCAAAACATCCTTTGAGGCGACGCTGACCGACGGCTCGAGCGGCGCGGAAGTCCGAAAGACGGTGTATGTGACGGTCAAGGTCATGCCCACGCTCGTCGAGGTGGATTCGCTGGCCCCCAAATCGAGCGGGGAAACCTATCCGAAGCTCGTTACCGCCGAAAAAGGAGATATCCGCCTTTTCGCCGCGCTTTCGGGCGAAAACGCCATGCCTGCGGACGACCAGAGGGTTCTGTGGGAGAGCCTTTCGGAGGATGTCGCGACCGTGGATGAAAGCGGCGTCGTCGCGATTCATAAGGCGGGTTCCGCAACGATCCGCGCGACGAGCGTCGCAAATCCCCTCGTTTCGGGCACCATATCCGTCGTCGTGCCCGAAAACGATGCGCCCAACGGCGTGCATTCGAACGGCAACGCCGAGAAAGCGCCGATTTTGGTGGGCAAAGCCACGGCCTACGGCGCGGTCGCCCGCGAAGCGGCTTCCGCAGGGGCTCCGTCGCTGTACAGGCTGAAGCGCGGAAGCACCGTATATGTGGTGGGCGAGGCGGACGGCTGGTATGCGATTCGCCGCGAACCGACAGGCGAATCGGGCGGCACCGCCTACATCCCCAAGCACTGCATCGCGGTCGCGGGGGAAATGGAGCAGGGTGAAAAAGACGACGGACAGGCGATTGTCGCGGCGGAAGCGCCCGTATACGCGTCCGTGGGAGATGTGCCGAATGTCCCGACAGGGCGCGTCTATCGGGGGGCGCGGGTTGCCGTGCTCGGCCAGGCGGAAGGCGGCTATGCAAAGGTTCGGCTTGCAAGCGGCATGGAGTGCCTGATAGACCCAGTACACCTCGATGCGGGCGGCACACAGAGTGTGGACACGTACACCGAACACGCGGCTGCGGCGCGCATCAAGGAAACCGTCGCCCTTCGCGCAGCGCCGTCCAAGGGCAGCAAAAAGCTTGGAAAGCTCGAAACGGGCGCAACCGTATCCGTTATCGGAGCGCGCAAGAACGGCTACTACCGCATATCCACCAAGGACGGCGTGAAGGCATATGTCTACGCGGGATACCTGCAGTTGTATAGGGCAGAAGGTGCCGAGAAAACGGTGGGGAAGGGCTCGGGCGCATACGGCGCACCCACCTGCCGCAACCTGAACGTCCGAAGCGAACCGAGCACCGAATCCGGCGCAATCCTCGCCACGCTGCACGACGGCGCGTATTACGACGAATACTACGGCGTGACCCAAAAGCGCGCGGCGGATACCGTGCAGGTTATTTCCTCCATCGACGGGGAAAGCGGCGCGCCCGAGTGGTACTGCGTGCACCTTGAAAGCGGCGCATACGGCTGGGTCAAGGCGGAATTCCTCAAGGTAGTGCAAAAATAAGGCGCCAGACAAGCCCTCTTTCTGCGGAAGGAGGGTTTTTTGTTTGACGGGAGCACCCGAACGTGGTACAATATGCGAAAGGAAATTCGGCGGGAGGGTACATATGGCGAAGACGACTTCCAGAGGCGCGCGCAGGCTGGCGAAAAAGCGCATGCGGCAGAGAAATTTGATTTTGATCGCGACGGGCGCGGCGCTGGTCCTCTGCCTGGCACTGCTGCTCCCCCGGGCGCTGCAAAAAGACGAGACCCAACCTCTTCCGCCGAGTACGGCGGAAGAGCCGCCTGTAACATTGCAGGAGCCGTCGCCCCTTCC
>CAYFRC010000069.1:0-9053 GCA_964345325.1 uncultured Oscillospiraceae bacterium | reverse complement strand
TATACCATACTCATAGAGCTTTGTCATCTTCTGCTTTGTGCGGTATATCCTTAGAACTCGCGCTTTGACGGTCTTCCTAATGATTCCATTGAACGACAATACCGCAAATGACGCGCCCAAAGGTGTTTCATCTCCACTCATGGCAGATAAAAAGTGGAAACTCCTCCCGACAGGCGTTTTCATGACGGCGTTGTACGACAGTGCCGCAAAGGGCGCTTTGGCATCTGCCGCGACAATCAAAAAGCGGGGTCCCGCCACCAGAGGGAATCCCGCTTTTATAAAACGATGTGTGCTGCGAGCTGCGCGGTCAAAAGAGCTTCAGCTCGACCGCAGCCATCTCCCAATAGCGCTCCTCCGCCGCTGCCGCATCCTCCAGGTGGGAATACTGCATGACGAGGCGGCGCACGTCGTCGAGCGCGTTTTCGCCCGTGCGATAGGCGCGGGCGAGGATTTTCGCGTACACGCCACCCCCGATGGACAGGTTCGACCGCTCGAGTTCGCGCAGCGCGGCGGCGATGTCGTAATCCAAATTGAGCATGCGCGTGCTGACGCGCCCGTTTTCGCAGGTGAGCAGAGAAAACTGCGCCTTGCGAAAGCCGCGCGACGGGAGCCCGACCGAGCCGGGGTTTATCATTTGTTTTCCAAAGGCTTCGTAGCGGAACTGGATGTGCGAATAGCCCGTGAGGAGAACCTTATGCTCCGCCCCGCGCAGCAGGATATCCGCCGCCTCCGTTCCGGGGTAGATCGTGACGAACTGCCCGCCGGGGAGGTGTTCTGCGTAGATGGCGGGGCTATCCATGGGCGTAAGGAGCGCGGTCTCGGGCAGGCTGCGCAAAAACGCAAAATCCTCCGTCGTCAGCTCGGAGGGGGTAAAGACCTGCCTTTCGTACTGGCAGCCGTTTTTTCTGGGCACGCTCCGCTCCGCGCCGCGCTTGATGAGCGCGGTTTCGGCAGGTCCGCGCAGGATGACGGTTTTCTTTTCCCTGCTCAGCGCCCGCAAAATCTCGAGCGTACCGTGCGGATCGTACCCGATGCCGATGTGGTCTCCCAGAAAGATGTATTCGTCCACAGCGAGATGCTCCGCAAATTTCACACAGGTCTCCAGTGCGATGCGGTTGCTGTGTATGTCGCTGAAAACGGCCAGCTTCATAATCGGTGTACTCCTTGTTATTCTATCTGCATATATTATACCGCAAAGTGCGGTTTCCGTCAACCGCAATTTCCGCCGATTTTGCCGTTTTCGCGCCGAATGCGATCAGGAAAAGACGGCCCTGAGGAACGCCTCGCAGTCCTCCTTTGGGGTCGCCCAGCTCGTCACAAGGCGGATGCTGCCGCGCCCCATTTTTTCAAATGTCGCGATTTTGGAAAGAGACGCGATCTTCTCCTCCGAAAGGACGGGAAAGAGCTGGTTTGTGGTGCTGTACGGCGCAAAGGATACGCCGCCCGCCAAAAGCCCCTCCCGCAGGATGCGCGCGGAATCGTTTTCGAGCCGCCCGATTTCCTCGTACAGGCCGTCCTCCATCAGCGCCTCGAACTGCGCGCCGATTACAAAGCCCTTGGCGAACCGCCCGCCGCGCGTCTTGATCGAATAGAGCATATCCGGCGCGAGCGCGGGGTCGCGAACCACGAGCGCCTCGCCGAACAGCGCGCCGCATTTGGTGCCGCCGACGGAAAAAAGGTCCGTGTGTTCCGCGATGAACGGCAAATCCGCATCGCCCGCGTCGAGCGCGGAGGCGAGCCGCGCGCCGTCTAAGTACAGATACAGCCCGCGCGATCTGCAAAAGGCGTAGAGCGCATCCAATTCCTTTCGCGTGTACAGCGTCCCGACCTCCGTGGGGTGCGAGATGTATGCCATCGCGGGCTTCACCATGTGCGGCGAATCGTGCTCCGAAAGGATGTCCTCTATCATCTCCGGCGTGAGCTTTCCCACGGGGCTCTGCCGCGTCAATACCTTGTGCCCCGTCGCCTCGATCGCGCCGGTTTCGTGCGTGTTGATGTGCCCCGTCTCCGCGGAAATCACCGCCTCCCACGGGCGCAAAAGCGTCGATATCGCGATGAGGTTCGTCTGCGTGCCGCCGCTTAAAAAATATACCTGCGCGCGCGGTTGTTTCGCCTTTTCGCGAATGCGGTTCGCGGCGTTTTGAGAGAAAATATCCAGCCCGTAGCCCGCGCTTTCGCAGGCATTGATCGCTGTGATGCGGCTTAACACCTTCGGGTGCGCGCCGATCGAATAATCGTTTTGAAACCAAAGCATCCATACCACATCCCCTTCTGCCATGCAAGTATAGCGTTTGTGCGCGGCATTGTCAACGAATTTACGCAAATACGCTTATCGTAACCGAAAAAATATGGTATACTCAACACCAAATGGGATGGAAGGAGCAACCGGCATGGAAATAGAGGAGAGACGCCCCGCCAACTTTATTGAGGATTTCATCGAAGAAGATTTGGCGAGCGGAAGGTTCGATCACGTAAAGACGCGCTTCCCGCCGGAGCCGAACGGATATCTGCACATCGGGCACGCAAAGGCGCTGTGCATCAACTTCAGCATCGCGAGAAAATACAACGCGGAGTGCAACCTGCGCTTTGACGATACGAACCCCGCCAAGGAGGACGTCGTGTTCGTCGAGGGCATCCAGCGCGACATCGAGTGGCTCGGCTACAAATGGTCGAACCTGTTCTTTGCGTCGGATTTCTTCGGCAGGCTGTATGAGATCGCCTGCGACCTCATCAAAAAAGGCGTCGCCTACGTAGACGACCAGACGGCGGAGGAAATGCGCGCAAACCGGGGAACGCTCACTTCCCCCGGCAAGAACAGCCCCTATCGCGACCGCTCGGTCGAGGAAAACTTGGACCTGTTCCGCCGCATGAAGGAGGGCGAATTCCCCGACGGCGCGCGCGTTCTGCGCGCGAAGATCGACATGGCTTCTCCCAACGTCCTCATGCGCGACCCGACGATATACCGCATCAAGCGCATGCACCACCACAGGACGGGCGACGCCTGGTGCATCTACCCGATGTACGATTTTCAGCACCCCGTGCAGGACGCGATCGAGGGCATCACGCACTCCCTCTGCTCCTTGGAATATGAGATTCACAGGCCCCTGTACGACTGGTTCGTGCAGCAGGTGGGCTTTCCGCAGCCGCCGAGGCAGATCGAGTTCGCGCGGCTCAACATCACGCGGACGCTGCTGTCCAAGAGGTATCTGCGCCGCCTGGTCGAGGAAGGCCATGTCTCCGGCTGGGACGATCCGCGCATGCCCACGCTCGTCGCCATGCGCAGGCGCGGCTATCCGCCCGAGGCGATAAAGGAATTCATCCGCAGGGTCGGCGTGGCAAAGGCCGATTCCACCGTGGACGGCGCGCTGCTCGAGGCGTGCGTGCGGGAATCTTTGGGAGACGTCGCGCCGCGCGGCATGGCGGTGCTTCGCCCCATCAAAGTGGTGCTTTCCAACTGGGAAAAGGGCAAGCGCGAAATGCTGCCCATGGAAAACCACCCCGATCACCCCGAAATGGGATTTCGGGACGTGCCCTTTACGGGGACGCTGTATATCGACAGCGAGGACTTTATGGAGGATCCGCCCAAGAAGTTCTTCCGCCTTGCGCCCGGCAGGGAAGTGCGGCTCAAGGGCGCGTATATCATCAAGTGCGAAGAGGTTATAAAGGACGAGGACGGAAACATCGTGCAGCTCATCTGCTCCTGCGACCTTTCGAGCAAGTCCGGCGAAGCGGGCGCAAACCGCAAGGTCAAGGGCACGCTGCACTGGGTGGACGAAGCGGACGCGCATCCGTTTGAGGCGCGGCTGTACGAGCCGATCATCGCGGACGAGGACGAGGGCGATCTGGGCGAGGAAATCCCCGAGGACGAGTTTGCCGAGGAGGAAGCGCCCGTTCAGAAGAACTTCACCTCCCGCCTCAACCCCAATTCTCTCATTCGCATTCCGGGCGCGCTGTGCGAAGGCGCGATCGCAAACGCCGATGTCGGCGCGACGTTCCAATTCCTCCGCACGGGCTACTTCTGCAAAGACCCGGATTCCACACCGGAATGCCCCGTATACAACCGCGTGGTGGCGCTCAAAGACAGCTATGCGAAACAGGTGAAGTGAGATGATACAACCGATTTCCATCGCCGTGGACGGCCCCGGCGGCGCGGGCAAATCCAGCGTATGCAGGGCGGTCGCCGAAAAGCTGGGCATTCTCTATCTCGATACGGGCGCGATGTACAGGGCGACGGCGCTGTATATGACGCGCCGCGGCATCTCCGTTGCGGACGCGGAAAAGGTCGTCCCCGCGATGGAGGATATGGCGCTTTGCGTGCGCTACACCAAAAAGGGGCAGCGGCTGTTCCTTTCGGATGAGGACGTGACGGAGGCGCTGCATACGCCCGAAATGGACGGCGCGTCCAGCGCGGTTTCGCGCATCGCGGAAGTTCGGGCGAAGCTCGTCGCGCTGCAAAGGCAGATTGCCGAGGGGAATAGCGTCATCATGGACGGGCGCGACATCGCAAGCGTCGTCCTGCCGAATGCGACGCTCAAAATCTACCTGACGGCAGACGCCAAAGAGCGCGCGCAGAGGCGCAAGGCGCAGCTCCTGCGCGAAAAAAAGCGGGATGTGCCGCTGGAGGAAGTGCTGCGCGAGCTGATCGCAAGGGATACTGCGGACTCCACGCGCGCGGCGTCTCCCCTTGAAAAGGCGGAGGATGCGGTGCTCCTCGACACGACGGGGCTTTCGTTAGAGCAGGTCGTGGAAAAGGTACTCGAAATGGTTCGAAAGAGGGGTGCAGGGGTATGATCCCGGCGCTGTACGGCTTCGCAAAGGCGATTGCCACCATCTATACGCGCATTTTGTCCCCCATGACGGTGGACGGAATCGAAAATATGCCTGAAGGCGGCCCCGCAATGCTGTGCTGCAACCACGTCAGCATGATGGACGTGGTAGAGCTGGTCGCGGTCATGAAAAAGCCCGTGCGGTTCTTGGCGAAGGAAGAACTCTTCCGCAGCCGCTTTACCAAATGGCTGTTTGGCGGCTTGGGCGCAATCCCCGTGAAGCGCGGCGCATCCGACCTCGGCTCCGTGCGCGAATGCGTGAAACTTTTGCGCGAGGGCTCGATCGTGGGCATCTTTCCGCAGGGCACGCGGAATCCCGAAGGGCTTACGGATGCGACAAAGCGCAAGCCCATGATGGCGGGCGCGGCGCTCATCGCGCTCAAGGGGAATGCGGACATCGTGCCCGTGCTGTTCCCGGGGAAATTCCGCGCGTTCCGGAGAAACGCCCTGCGCTTCGGAAAGCGCATTCCCATCGCACAATATCAGGGGAAGTCCGACGGGCAAACGCTGACGGCGATCATGCATCGCGCGGAGGATGCGATCTGGTCCATGCAGGACACAGAGAGTTAAAATAATATTAAACTTTCAAGACTTGCGTGAATCTCCGATTTCGTGTATAATTAAGTATCTATTATGCGAATTGGGATGAAATGGCTTGGTCATCGTCGCAAAGCATGCGGGGTTCTGCTTTGGCGTAAAGCGCGCGGTTGAGATCGCAAGGTCGCACGCGCCGTGCTTCACGCTTGGAGAGATTACGCACAATCGGCAAGTGGTGGCAGAGCTTGAGGGCATAGGCATCCGCGCGGTGTCCTCGCCCGACGAAGTGCCCGAGGGTGCCGTGTGTGTGATTCGCTCCCACGGCGCGGCAAAAGGCGATATTGCGAGCCTTGCCGCAAAAAGCGTCGCCGTCGTGGACGCGACGTGCCCGAAGGTCTCCCGCATTCACGAAATCGCGCAGCGCGTTTCCGAAGAAGGCAGGCACGTCTTCGTCGCCGGTACGCGGGATCATCCCGAAGTGATAGGGATATTGGGCTGGTGCGGCGGCATGGGCATCTCCGCGATGGCGGAAGAGGACATTTGGAACGCCCCGCCGTGCAAAAAGCCCGCACTCGTCTCGCAGACGACGCTTCCTGAAGATGCGTTCTCGCGCCTCGCGAAGGCGTTTCTCGGAAAATATCCGGACGGCGAAGTTTTTCCGACGCGCTGCTCCGCGACGCGCGAAAGACAGTCGGAATCCGTATCCATCGCGTCCCGCGCGGACGTGATGCTGGTGGTGGGATCGCCCCACAGCGCGAACACGAATGCGCTGTATACCCTGTGCAAAGCGGTCTGCCCCAGAACATATTGTATCGAATCCGCTCGGGAGCTTTCGGCAATCCCGATCCTTCCGGGCGATCGAATAGGGCTTACAACCGGCGCTTCCACACCGGATTGTACATTTAAGGAGGTTGTTTCACACATGAACGACATCGAGAAGAAAGACCAGTTACTCGACACCACCGCGCCGCAGGAGAGCACGGAAACGACCACGGAAGACGACTTCATGGCCGACGTAGAGAAAAGTCTCGTGCAGCTTCGCCCCGGTCAGACAGTCACCGGCACCGTACTCTTAGTGACAGACGATGAAGTCTCTGTCAATGTCGGCTATAAGGCGGACGGGCTGATCAAGAAAAGCGATCTCTCTTCGACCGATGTCAAGGTTGGCGACGAGATTGAAGTCGAAGTGGTCAAGGTCAACGACGGAGACGGCAATGTAGTCCTCTCCCAGAAGAACCTTGTCAACCGCAAGAACTGGGACGAGATCGTCGCCAAATATGAGGCAGGCGAGTTTGTGCAGGGCACGGGCAAGGAGGCCGTCAAAGGCGGTCTCATCGCGACCGTGAACGATATCCGCTGCTTTATCCCCGCATCCCAGCTGGCGCAGCATTATGTAGAGAAGATTCAGAACTTCGTCGACCAGGAAATGACGCTCAAGATCATCGAAGTGGACAGGGCGAAAAAGCGCATCGTCGCATCCCGCAAGGAAGTGCTCAAGGCGGAAGAGGCCGAGCGCAAGGCGGCGATTTGGGAAACGCTTTCCGTCGGCTCGATCGTTAGCGGCACGGTACGCCGGCTGACCGATTTCGGCGCGTTCGTCGACATCGGCGGTGTGGACGGCCTCGTGCACGTGACGGAGCTCGCGTGGTATCGCGTCAAGCATCCGTCCGACGTCGTGTCCGTCAAGCAGCAGATCGACGTGGAAATCCTGAAGCTGGATCCCGAAAGGGACCGCATCTCCCTCTCCTATAAGGCGACGCAGCCCAAGCCGTGGGACACCGCGGAGGAAAAGTATCGCGAAGGCATGGTCGTAGAGGGCAAGGTCGTGCGCATCACCACGTTCGGCGCGTTCGTCGAACTGGAGCCGGGGCTGGACGGACTGGTACATATCTCCCAGTGCGCGCTCACCCGCATCGCCAAGGTTGAAGACGCGGTCAAGGTCGGCGAAACCGTGCGCGTGAAGGTGCTCGGCGTCAACACCGAGGCCAAGCGCATCAGCCTTTCCATCCGCGCCGTCAAGGAAGACGAGGCGTTCGACGTAGCTGACGACGTGGAGAATTTCTCTATCGACGCCCTGCCCGCGGAGGAAATCGAAGCGCCCGCGACCGAAGATGCGGCTGCGGAAGAGGCCGAAGCGCCTGCGGTTGAAGAAACCGCTGCGGAAGAAGCCGAAGTGCAGGAATAACACACATACATTTCCGCGAAGAAGGGGAATATTCATCCCAAGCGTGTCCCAAGAGAGCCGCCATGTGCTGTGAGGCGGTGTCACGCCGGATCAAGCTCGCCCCGGAGCGGTTCCCGAAAGGGCGTTCCCCGCGTTACAGGGGGCATGAGCGGCCGAAGACATTCGGCAAGTAGAGTGGTACCGCGAAAGGTCAGCGCCTTCCGCCTCTTCGGAGCGGAAGGCGTTTTTCTGTGAAAAATTGTGAGAAAAGAAGAGGTGTCATCGCGATGAACGGCTATCCCGCCTATGATCCCGACAAGGTTGAGAAGAAATGGCAAAAGCACTGGGACGAGAACGATACGTTTTGCGCGGAAAAGAGCCACGCAAAGCCCAAGTACTATCCCCTGATCGAGTTCCCCTACCCCTCGGGGTCGGGGCTGCACGTCGGGCATCCGCGCAGCAACACCGCGATGGATATCATCGCGCGCAAGCGGCGCATGGAGGGCTACAACGTGCTCTTCCCCATCGGCTACGACGCGTTCGGCCTGCCCGCCGAGCGCTATGCCATCATGAATCACGTGCATCCCGCAGCCGTGACGGAGGAGAACATTCGCCATTTCCACAACCAGCTCAAACGGCTCGGCTTTTCGTTTGACTACAAGCGCGAAATCGCCACCACCGATCCGAAATACTACAAGTGGACGCAGTGGATTTTCCTGAAGCTGTTTGAACACGGGCTCGCATACAAGGCGGAAATGCCCATCAACTGGTGCCCGTCGTGCAAGATCGGTCTCGCGAACGAGGAGGTCGTAAACGGCGTGTGCGAGCGCTGCGGCGGCGATGTAACGCGCAGGGTCAAGAGCCAGTGGATGCTGCGGATCACGGACTACGCGCAAAAGCTGATCGACGGGCTGGACGAGGTGGATTACATCGAGCGCGTCAAGGTGCAGCAGCGCAACTGGATCGGCAGGAGCGAGGGCGCGGAGGTCGATTTCGCGCTGTCTGCGGGCGATACGCTGCGCGTATATACCACGCGCCCGGACACCCTGTTCGGCGCGACCTACATGGTCATTTCGCCCGAGCATCCCCTGATCGAAAAATACAAAGATACCATCGAAAACTACGACGAGATCGCGTCCTACCGCGCGGCGGCGGCTCGAAAGTCCGACTTTGAGCGTACGGAGATGAATAAGGACAAGACCGGCGTCGCGATTCGCGGCATCACCGCCACGAACCCCGTCACGGGCGCGCAGATCCCCGTTTGGGTTTCCGACTACGTGCTGATGGGCTACGGCACGGGCGCGATCATGGCGGTTCCCGCGCACGACGAGAGGGACTGGGCGTTCGCGAAGAAGTTCGGTCTGCCCATCGTCGAGGTCGTCGCCGGCGGAAACGTCGAGGAAGCGGCGTATACCGATATCGAGCAGGGCATCATGGTCAATTCCGGCTTCCTGAACGGCCTGTCCGTCGCGGACGCGGAGAAGGCGATCACAGAGCATATCGTGGAAAAGGGACTGGGCGAGCGC
>CAYFRC010000068.1:0-9209 GCA_964345325.1 uncultured Oscillospiraceae bacterium | reverse complement strand
CTTCGCCATCCGCGAAGGCGGCCGCACCGTAGGCTCGGGCGTCGTCACCAAGGTCCTCGCGTAAGCAATACAGTTCAATGCGCCCTCTCTGTTTTTCGGAGAGGGCTTTTTTCATCAATATACGGAAGGTGTAGCAAAATGAAGTTTTTGCATCTGTCCGACCTGCATTTGGGAAAGCGCCTGAACGACGTTTCCCTCGCGGAAGACCAAGAGTACATCCTGCGCGAAATTTTGCGCGCGATCGATGAGGAAACGGTCGATGCCGTGCTCCTGTGCGGCGACATCTACGACCGCAGCGCGCCGGATGCCGCATCGGTCGCGCTGTTCGACGGCTTTCTCACATCGCTCGCGGAGCGAGATGTTTCGTGCCTCATCATCGGAGGCAATCACGATTCCCACGTCCGATTGAATTACGCATCGTCCTTCCTCAAAAGGGCGAATATCACGGTCGCGCCTGCATTCGACGGGGAGACGCTCAGCGTCGAAATCGGGGGCGTCTATTTTCATCTGCTGCCGCACGTGCAGCCCGAGCTGGTGGAGGGCGCGCAATCGACGGCGGAAGCTGTGGCGCGCATCATCGAGGAAATGCCGGTGGATCCTGAAAAGTGCAACGTGATCCTGTCGCATCAGTTTGTGGCGGGAGGGGAGCCGTCCGATTCCGAGCGCAAGAGCATCGTGGGCACGCTGGAAAACGTACCGCCAGACATATTCCGCGCGTTCGATTACGTCGCGCTCGGCCACCTGCACAAGCCGCAGTCCGTCGGTCGCGCGGACGGAACCATGCGCTATTGCGGTTCTCCGCTCAAATATTCCAAATCGGAAGCCTATACGGATAAAACGCTTTCCGTCGTGGAACTGCGCGGCAAGGGGGATATCGAAATCCGCGAAATCCCGCTGAAGCCCTTGCGCGACGTTCGCGTGCTGCGCGGGAAATTCGACGAGATCATCCGAGAGGATACGGGGGACGACTACGTCTACGTCGTTTTGACGGACGAAGTGGACATCCCCAACGCCGCCGCGCGCATCCGCGAGCGCATCAAAAACGCGCTCGAATTCGAATACGACAACAGCAGAACGCGTGCGCAGGACAAGTCGATCGAGGCACCGGGTGAAATCGCAGGCACTTCGGGCATCGAGAAGTTCGAGTTGTTTAAAAAGCTGTACGAGCAGACGAATCATACGCCTTTGACGGAGGATGCGCGCGCGTATCTTCAGAAAACTATCGACGAAACGGAGGCGCTTGAGGCATGAGACCGCTGTTTTTGAAAATGACCGCGTTCGGCCCCTATGCGGATACGGTATCGCTCAACATGGAAACCTTGGGGGAGACGGGGCTTTACGCCATCACGGGCGAGACGGGCGCGGGCAAGACGACGATTTTCGATGCGATCGTGTTCGCTCTGTACGGCAAGGGGAGCGGCAGCGACCGAAGCGACGGCGAAAAGCTGCGCTCCAAGTACGCCTCGGACGACGTGGAAACGCAGGTCGAACTGCGCTTTTTGAGTAAAGGGAAGGAATATACCATCAGGCGCAGCCCCACGCAGGTCGTTCGCGGGAACAAAACGCCCACGCCGCACAAGGCGGCGCTGTATATGCCGAACGGCGATATTGTGACGCGCATCGCGGAGATCGATCAGCGGATCGAGGAGGATGTCATCGGCGTAGACGCGAACCGCTTCTCGCAAATCGTCATGATCGCGCAGGGCGAGTTTCAAAAGCTGATTTCCGCCGACACAAAGGAGCGCACGGAGACTCTGCGCCGCATCTTCAAGACGCACGGCTTTCAGGCGCTGCAAGAAAGGCTCGCGGAAAAGGCGAGGGCAAAGGAAGAGGAATACAAGGTAGCGGAAAGAGAGAAGGAAGGCGCGCTCAAAGCCATCGAGGGCAACCCGGAAACCGCTCAGGAAAAGGACGAAGCAGACTACCGTGCGGCGGATGCAGAAAGAGCGGAGCGCGAAAAGGCGCGAGACGCCGCCAAGAGCGCCTACGAAAAAGGCGATGAGCAAAATAAACGCTTGGAACTGGCGGAAAATATCGATGCGGAGCTGAAAGTGCTCGAGGCGGAGCGCGATGCTCGGCAAGCCGCGTTCGAAACGGCGAGCGCGGAAGAGGAGCACATCGAGGCGATCGCTGCGCAAATCACGCGGGACGAGAGTGTGCTCCCGAAGTACGCGGAGCTTTCAAAACAAACGCAGGAAGCATCGCGTGCCCGTGAGGAGATGCAGGGACACGAAGAAGCTGCGCGCCACGCGGACAGGCAGATCAAAGAAATAGGGGCGGAAAATGCCGCGCTTGCGGCGGAGGAACTATCCCTTTCCGGCGCAACGGAGCGAAAGCACAAAGCGGATATTGATCTGCGGGAACTGAGAGATCGGTGCAAAAAACTTACTGAAGTAAAGAAGCGCGTGACGGAGCGGGACGACGCGGAAAACGCCTGCGCAAAACGGAAAGCGGAAGCGGAAGAAGCGAAGAGCGAACATCAAAAGGCACTTGCAGAGAAAAGTGCGCTGGAAAGCGAATTGAAAAAGCTGGAGAACGCGCAAGCAATTCTCGAGCAGTGGACTGCAAAGCTGGAAGCGCTCGAAAAGGAGGGGAATGCTCTTACCGTTACGACGAATCAGCTATCGCTATATGTGCAGGCGAACGCAGCGCTGGAAGAGGCTACTGTCGCCTATGAATGCGCAAAGGCGACCGCGCAGCGCATGGAAGAAGATGCGCGCGCGAAAAGGGTCGCATATAACGACAACGTAGCGGGCATCCTCGCGAAAGATTTGGTCGAGGGGAAGAAATGCCCCGTGTGCGGGAGCACGCACCACCCCGAAAGGGCGGTGTGCCCCGATACCGCGCCCACAAAGAACGAAGTGGAGCAGGCGGAGAAGGCGGCAAGGCTTGCACAGGAAAAGGCGAACCAAGCCGCGATAGAGTGCAGCAACCGTGATACAAGTCGGCAGGAAAAGCGGGCGCAACTCGCCGAAAAGCTGCCAAACGTCGAAGAAACGGAGTGGAAGGCTGCACTCGAGCGCGAAAGAGAGCGGAACAAGTCGGAGACGGACGCCGCGCGCGTGGAAAAAGGTAAGGCGGCGGAAGCGGATGGGGAAAGAACGCGCATCTCTAAAATCTATCTGCCCAAGGCGGAGGAACACGAGAAACGGTTGCAAAAAATCGCGAACGAAGCCGAGAGCCTGTGGAAGGTCGCAATCAGCGGCTTCGAAATGTGCGCAGAGGAAGCGCAAAAAGCCCTGCGCGACATATCGGGCGATATGACGGAGGACGAACTGGACAGCGCGATCTTCGCGAGCAAGGAGGATATTACCGCACTCGAAAAAATAATCTCCAAGGAAGAAGCCAATGAAAAGCGGCTGGAGGAGATCGCGCGGCGAAAGCAGGATTTGCAGACGACGGAACGCGAGCAAAATGATCGCCGTGAGAAAGCCACGCGGGAAGCAGGGATATGTCAGGAAAGAGCCCAGAACATCGAGGCGCACATCGTCGAATTGCGAAAGGATCTGCCGTATAGCTCGCGCGAAGAGGCGGAGCGGTCGATTGAAGAGCAAAAAGCGGAAAAAGAGCGCCTCAAAAAAGCGATCGTCGTTGCGCAGCAGGCGTGGGATGCGTCTGTTACCCGATACAGAGAAAAGCAGGTTGAGGCAAATACGCTTGCGAAACAGCTGAAGGACGCCGAGAAAGCCGACCTCACCGCCCTCGAAGCGGCGCAAGAAGATGCGCAAAAAGCCTATGACGAGGCGGATCGCAAGGTGCAGGATGTGTACGCGCGGAAAGAGCGCAACCTGAAATATCTTTCCGCCATCCGCGAGAAGGCGGCGCTCTCCAAAGTACTCGAAGAAGAGAGCCGCATGATGACAAACATCTCCAAGACGGCGAACGGAACGCTTCCGGGAACGGCGCGCATCTCGTTTGAGACATTTGCGCAGATGACCTACTTTGATTGGATTTTGGACTACGCCAATCTCAGGCTTCGGCACATGACGAACGGGCAGTACGAGATGCGGCGCAGCGAAACGGGCAGAGGCGCCGCGAAGACGGGGCTCGAAATCTCCGTGCTCGACCACAAGAACGCGACCGAACGCGAAATCGCGACGCTTTCGGGCGGCGAAAAGTTTTTGGCGGCGCTTGCGTTCGCGCTGGGTATGTCGGACGCGGTACAGAAGACGCGCACGGCATCCGTGCATCTGGAGACGATGTTCGTGGACGAAGGGTTCGGCACGTTGTCCGAAAAATACTTGACGCTTGCGCTCGAAGAACTTGCGCAGACGGCGCGGGAGGGGCATCGCCTCATCGGAATGATCTCCCATGTGAGCGAGGTCAAAGACGGGATCGGCAAACGCATCGAGGTCACAAAGCGCGGCATGGAGGGCTCCTCCGCGCGGATTGTTCTGTAATACAAGAGGGAGGGATGCGCAATGCTGTACACGCTGCAAAACGGGGAATTGTCCTGTGTCCTATCGACTGCCGGGGCGGAACTGCAGAGCCTGAAACGGGGCGGTGCGGAATACCTTTGGCAGGGAGATCCGAACATTTGGAAGGGGCGCTCGCCGATCCTGTTTCCGTTCGTGGGCAAGCTCAAGGAAGATGCCTATACACACGGGGGAACGCGCTACTCCATGCGAAAGCACGGCTTCGCGTCGCGCTCCGAATTTGCGGCGAAGGAGGTATCCGAAAACCGCGCCGTATTCATTCTGACGAACGACCACTTGTCGGACTATCCGTTTCCGTGTACGCTCGAGGTCGAATTTCGGCTGGGAGGGGACTGCCTTTCGGTCGTACACAGGGTCACCAACGATGGGGTGCAGGAGATGTTCTTTTCCCTCGGCGCGCATCCCGGGTTTTGCTGCGAGATGGGCGATGCGCTGTTCTTTCCCGAGGACGATGTGCTTTCCGCACACAGGCTGACGGAAGAGATGTTGCTTTCGGAAGCGCCCGTCGAGACGGCGGTAAACGGGCATCACCTTGTAATCACGGAAGATGTTTTTCGGAAGGATGCGCTGATCTTTCAGGGCATCCGCTCGGACAGCGTGACGCTGCTATGTAAGGGCGCGCCCCGCATTACGGTGGAATTCGGCAGCGCGCCGTGCCTCGGCGTGTGGGCAAAGCCTGCCGCGCCCTATGTCTGCATCGAGCCGTGGTACGGCTGCGACGACAAGGGGAGCGCTACGGGCATCCTCTCGCAAAAAGAGCACATCCAACGCCTCGGCAGCGGGCAGTGTTTCCGCTTTCCCATAAAAATCATCCCACACGCAACGAATCCTTAACATAGCCGCTGTATACTATAGAGCAACCGCTGGGGGCGCCGAAAGGCTGAGATGAGACCCTTAGAACCTGAAGTGGGTAATCCCACCGTAGGGAAGCGTTCGCTCAAGGACGTTTCCCGTACCCGAATATTCCGGGTGCGGGTTTCTTTTATGGCGGCGAAGAAAGGGGAACGGATATGGAAACCGTATTTGACAAGCTGCTGGAAGTTCCGTGGTACACCTGGCTCGTGATCGCGCTGCTCTTCGGAGCATCCGTCGCGCTGATTCAGGGCTCGAAGCGCTTCAAGTGGAACAGCCGCCGCGTTTCGATGGCGGCGATGAGCCTCGCGATCGCCTTTGTATTAAGCTGCATACGCCTGTTTCGCATGCCGCAGGGCGGCACGATCACGCCCGCGAGCATGCTGCCGATCATCTTGTTTCTCACCGCCTACGGCACGCTTCCGGCATTTACGGTCGGCTTCGCGTATGGATTATTGCAGCTGCTGACGGACCCGCTCGTGATTCACCCCGTGCAGCTGCTGCTCGACTACCCGTTCGCCTACGCGGCGATGGCGTTTGGCGGCTTGGCGCTGCTTCTGCCCGAGGACAACAAATTCCGCCTGCCGCTTGCGGTGCTCCTGGGGTACTTCGGGCGGTATGTGATGGCGGTACTGTCCGGCGCGATCTTCTTCGCCGAATACGCGGGCGAGCAAAACGCATGGATCTACTCCATTGTGTACAATATATCCTACATCGGTTGGGACGCGCTGATCTGCGTGCTCATCGCGTTCATCCCGGGTTGGAACCGCGTAACGGACCTCATGCGCGATAAGGAAGCCCTCCCAAAGAGCTGATTTCCGTGCGCCGCCCGATGCCGTTCGCGTCGGGCGGCTTTCGTATGCGGAAAGCAGCAAGAAAAAACGCCCGGTCGCTTTGATCGGGCGGGATTCTATTCCTCATAAATGCGGATGCTCGTTTCTCCCGCAAAGAGTGCGCGATACATTGCGTCGAGCGAATCGACCGAAACGGGTTGCGGCGCATCCTTCAGCGCCGTAAGCTCCATAAGGACGCGATTCCGCACGGCGCCTCGATGGATGGCACAGGGCTCGTGGTCGTTAAAGAACTTGACGCTCAGGGCGAGAATCATTTCCTCCGGAAGCGCGAGTTCCTGCAGCAGGATCGGAGCGTTGCCCCCGATCTGCAGGCGAACCGCCGGCTTTTTCTTTCTTTTGAACAATGGTCCTTCCCCCTATCGAACGGTCGTCCTGCCCAAAATGGCGCGAAGTCCTTCCTTTTCGCCGTCCATGCACAGTTCAATCGCCGCTTCTCCCGTCGCAGGGTCCACGACGGATAGCGCGAGGCGGTAATCGCCCTTGGGAACGGTGTGCGGCACGTCCAGATACGCGCGGATCGGATGCGCACCCTGCCCGAGATGCGCGAGGTTCGCTTCGCAGGCGGAGGACGAGAGGATGTTTCCGGCATCGTCCATCAGGGAGAGTACGAGCGGCCAGTTCCCGCAAAACGCAGCGACGCCGCCGTTGTTGAATGTGCAGGAAAAGCGCAGGCTGGACCCGCGCCGCACGCTTTCGCTCCATGAGGCGTCCGAGGCCCAGAAAGAATACCCCAGAAGCGAGGGATACGCGAATTCGCCGTCCTCCACGCACAGATACGTGAGTTTCGCAGCCGAGAGCGTCTCCGGCGGCACCGAGCCCGTCAAAGTGGACGCGCCGCGAAACGATGCGGGCATCGGGCGCGTAATCTGCCCGAAGCGCTCGTCGTACCCGCCGTCCTCTATCCGCGCGAGATTGCGCCATGTCGCCTCCGAATCCTCCAAATGGGCGAGGTACAGCCCACAGTCAAACTCCCGCGCCTGTTTGAAGGGAGAGGCGAGCAGCAGCCTTTCCACGGGGAATATCTGCGTATACTGCCAAAGGAAGATTTTCGCGTCCGAAAGCAGCGGAAGCGTATCGTCTCCGAACGCCCATTCGCCGTTGCGGCCGAGGCTTCCGAGCTCCACAAACGCGAAATCGTACCGATCCGCGAGCGCGGAAAGCACGGCGAAATGCCGTTTCTGCAGCGGAACGGCGGAATAATTCGGCGCGAAGCCCTTGCCAAAGGGGGCGTCGTATTCATTCCCCGCGTATTCGCCCAACCATTCGATGAGATAGTCGGGGATGTCCGTGTGTTTTTCGTTGGATGGGATGTCGCAGAGAAAGCGCAGAATCATCCGGACGCCCTTTTGCTGCCACGCCTCGACGTGGTATTCTTCTTCGAACCAATCGAAGGCAAATGCATTCTCTATCGGCTCGAAATCGCGCCACGAAAGGCGCACGTAGCAAAGCGTCACATCGCTCGGCACGGTATCGGGGTCGCGCCTTGCGTCCACGGCGATGCCGCAGAGCGGGCGCGGCAGCGTCCTTTCGGTGCGCTGATAGGATGCACTCGCATATCGCGGCATCTTGAGCCACGCGGCGAGAAAAATGGCGATCAGAAAAAAGGCGATCCACCATAGGGAGCGCAGGCGGTCAATACCGAAATTTTCGCGGCGGCGATGGGTTCTCTTGGGGCGCACGGCGTACAGCTGCCTTCCGGTCAGGACGCGAATGCGGCGATTTTTGCCCATACATCTCCTCCATACGCAGTAAACTGAATATAGTATACCCCGAAAGCGGGAAAATTTCAAGAGTTTCCAAAACGATGCTGGTAAAGAAGATGCGTTTGCGCTATACTACCTTGGAAAGGAGCGTGCTGCCCTTGCGAAAGCGCATCATTCTCATCGTATTTTCGAGTTTTTTGCTCTTCTCCGCGATGGGGGAAGGAGTCGTCATGGGAAACCCCATGGAGCCGCCCGCCGTTTCGGCGACGCCCGATCCATACGGCGACGAGGAGGACCCGAACGCGGGAGAGGAAACCGAAGCGGGAAATGTGACATACGTCAACGGCATAGGCGTGTACGATACGGGAGAGGGCATCCTCTGTGAAGACTGGACAAACGATGCGGTCTACCCGCGCACGGGGATGCGGATTCCGCAGCTATACCAATACAATTTCGTCGCGCCGTTAGCGCGCGTCGGCAGAAGGGACAGAAGCGTCAAGACGAGCGGCTGCGGCGCGACGAGCCTTTCGATGGTCGCGGCGTATCTCACGGGAAATCTCCGTCAATCGCCCTATACGCTCTTCCGCTACGCATGCAACGGCGGAATGTATTACGGAAGCGGCCTGTCGCACGAGGCGATGGATGCGATCGCGGCGCTTCTCCATGTGGAGGGCGAATGGATCGGGCGGGACAAGGATGCGGTGCTCGAGGCGCTGCGCGAGGGGAAACCGGTCATCGCGCACATGGGCTACGGCATCTTCACGAAGCGCGGTCACTACATCGTGCTGCGCGGCCTGACGGAGGACGGCCTCGTACTCGTAAACGACCCAAACAGCTTCATCAATTCGCATACCGCATTTCCCATAGAGACGATCATCAGGCAATCCAGAAGCGCCGACCCTTTTAAAATATGCGAACGGAAAACGCAATGGTGAGAAAAAACGAATCGCCCGCGCGCAATGCGCGAGCGATTCGTTTTTTGATACGGATTACTTGAAAGCGTTCATGAACAGCTTTTCGCCGGTGGGATAGGTGGTCACGCCCTGGATTTCTGTGGTGCAGATCCAGCCGGTGGCGTAGTAGTACACGGGGATGCAGACAGCGTCTTCGCCGAAGGCGAGTTTTTCCGCATCGTGCAGCAGCTTAAAGTGTTCCGCCTTGTCGGTGGTCGCAGCTGCCGCTTCCATGATCGCGTCATAGTTCGGGTTGTTGTATTTGGTGGAGTTGTTGCCGCTGTAGCTGGTGAACAGGTCCAGCAGGTTCGACGGATCGCCGTAGTCCGCGACCCAGCCGTCACGCGCCAGCGTGTGCTCGCCGTTGCGGCGCGCCGCCAGGAACACGTTCCACTCCATCTGCTCGATTTC
>CAYFRC010000067.1:7395-9260 GCA_964345325.1 uncultured Oscillospiraceae bacterium | reverse complement strand
CTACACCGACCTCATCGGCAAGCTCGATACCGCATCCCACACGGCGGACGAACTGCCCGCGCTCTTCGCGCGGTATCTGTACCAGGGCTCGATCGTTTTGAGCACCGTTTCGCGCAAGGACATCGGCGAATATACGCCCTACCTGAATCTCTCCTTCATCGCGCTGGACGAGGATATGGACGAAGCGTACGGCCTTCTGTACGAGATGATCTACGAGACGATGCAAAGAAAATCGCGGAACAGATTGCGTCCGTCAAGAACGGGTTCAAGGCGACGAACACGGCATCCCCCTACATGATGCAGCTCTACAAGGCATATGCGCTGTCGGATGAAGCATACGCGTACTACAACTACGCGCGGATGCTCGACTACTACGCTTTCCTGCAAAAAATCGAAAAGGACATCGCGACCGACCCCGAAGCGGTTCTCTCAAAGCTGCGGAGTGTGCAGGGCGCGCTCAATAACCGCCATGGCGCGATCTCATGCTTTGCGGGGAGCGAGGAGAGCGAAAACGCCCACCGCGCGGCGATCGACGGCTTCTTTGGGAAACTCTCGTGCGAGAAGGCGGATGCGCAGGAATACAGCTTCCCGACGGCCGAAAAGAGCGAGGCGATCGTCGTGGACAGCAGCGTGCAGTACAACATGGTCTATGCGCCGCTGGATGCGCTGGGGCTCGAGGAATACGACGGCAGGTTAAACGTGATGACGAGCGTCGTATTGGACACCTACCTTATGCCGCTTTTGCGCGACCGTTACGGCGTGTACGGCGTGTTCAATGCCGCCGATGAGGACGGCATGTACATCCTGAGCTATCGCGATTCGAACATTCGGGAGACGTTCGAGGTCTACGAAAGCCTGCCGGAGCTCGTTTCGGAGCTTTCGACCATGGACGACAAGGCGCTTGAGGGGTACATCCTCTCGGCGTATTCCGGCTATGCGATGCCCCTCGGCGAATTGCAGGGCGGCGTGGCGGCGATTTCCGCGATTCTGCGTGGAAAGAGCCAAACAGACGCGCTCGAAATCATGCGCGAGATCAAGTCCGTCACACCCGAAAGCTTTGAAGGCTTTGCGGAACTCTACGGGAAGATCATCGAAAACGGCATCCGCTCGACGTCCGGCGCAAAGAGCGCGATCGAGGCGAACGCGGATTTGTACGTTTCCGTGATCGAGCCGTTTGCTACCGTCGAAGCCGAACCGTAATGCGCGCGGCATTCACTGGGTATCGCCCGCAAAAGCTGCCGTTCGGCTACGACGAAGAAGATGCGCGATGCACGGCGCTGAAAAAGCGCATCGCAGACTGCATCGAAGAATTAATTTCCGAGGGATTTACGGAATTTTCCTCCGGCGGCGCGCTCGGCTGCGACATGTTCGCAGCCGAGGCGGTGCTCGCCGCAAAGAGAACGCACCCCGAGATACGCCTCATCATGGTGCTTCCGCACGACGGGCAGGCGGAGAAGTGGAGCGCGCAGCAGAAAAGGCGGTACGAGCGCCTTTTGCAAGGTGCGGATGGCGTGATTTCGATATCGCCGACCTACACCAAGGCGTGCATGTTTCAAAGGAACCGCCGTCTCGTGGACAGCGCGGACCTCCTCGTCGCCATTTACGACGGGCAGGCGGGCGGAACGCGGATGACGGTGGATTACGCGAAAAAAAGCGGCGTCCCCGTGCGGATCGTCGCTTTACAGTAGCAGAATCAATGTATTTGCCGCGCCCATTCGGGGGCGCGGTTTTTTTACGGTGCATTTTCCTTCGGAACGCGGTACGGCGTGAGCGATGTCACGTGCAAAACGCCGCCTTCTACGGTAAAATGGATGTCCCAGCCCGCGTAGGGCATTCCGTACTGGCGCGAGGCGTCCTCCTGATAG
>CAYFRC010000067.1:6050-7385 GCA_964345325.1 uncultured Oscillospiraceae bacterium | reverse complement strand
GGACGGCCTCGGGTCCTGCGCGAGCGCGCCGAGGAGCGCTGCCCGCTTTTCCTGCGGGATGCGGGACAAAAGGGCTAAGGGGAAGTCCACTTCGAGCGCATTTCCCAACGCATCTTCCGCGAATCCGCCCGTCGCGTCCGCATGGCAGTCCGCAAAGGGGAGATAGGGCTTGATGTCGTATACGGGCGTGCCGTCTATCATATCCGCGCCCGCAATTTCGAGGCAGCCGTCCTCCGTTACGTGCAAAAGCTTTACGCACGAAAGCCCTATGGGGTTCGGGCGATACGGGGAGCGCGTCGCGAATACGCCTCTTCGCGCGTTTCCGCCGAGGCGCGGCGGGCGCACGGTCGCGGCAAAGCCGCTCCGCCTGTTTTCGGAAAAGCCCCACAGAATCCAAAGGTGGGAAAAACCTTCGATGCCGCGTATCGCGTCCGGATTTTTGTATTGCCCGACGAATTCGATCTTCCCGACGGCGTCCGTCAGTCCGCTCTGGCGCGGCACGCCGAATTTCGTCGGGAAGTCGGTATGGACGCGGGCGATGATGTCCAGCGTCATGCGCGGTTCTTCAACAGCATTTCAATGGCTTCGATCCGCGCGGAGAGCGTGAAGATGTGGCTCGCCGTCTCCAAATCCTGCAGCGAGGGATAGCTGGGCGCGATGCGGATGTTGGAATCCTTCGGGTCCTTGCCGTAGGGATAGGTCGCGCCTGCTGGGGTCAGCTCCACGCCCGCCTTTTTGCAGCGCGAGACGATGTTTTTCGCGCAGTCCGGCATGGAATCGAACGAGATGAAGTAGCCGCCGTGCGGGGTCGTCCAAGTGCCGACGCCCAGCCCCGAAAGCTCCTCCGAAAAGACGCGGTCGACCAGTTCGAACTTCGGGCGGAGGATTTCCGCGTGCTTTTCCATGTGCGTGAGGATGCCCTCCAGGTTTTTGAAGTACCGCACGTGGCGCAGCTCGTTCACCTTATCGAAGCCGATGGTTTGTACGGAGACCTGCTTTTTGATGTCCGCGAGGTTGCCGGCCGATGCCGCGATGGCGGCGATGCCCGAGCCGGGGAAGCTGATTTTCGAGGTGGAAGTGAATTTCAGCGGCAGGTCGGGATTCCCTGCGCGCTCGCATTCCGCGAGGATCTCGATCAGAAAATCCTGCCTTTCCGGGTACAGGTGGTGTACGCTGTAGGCGTTGTCCCAATAGATGCGGAAATCGGGCGCGGCGGGCTTGAGGCGCGCGAAGCGCTTGACGGTCTCCTCCGAATAGGTGATGCCGGTGGGGTTGGAGTATTTCGGGACGCACCAGATGCCCTTGATCGAGGGGTCGCTCGAAACGTATTCTTCG
>CAYFRC010000067.1:0-6040 GCA_964345325.1 uncultured Oscillospiraceae bacterium | reverse complement strand
GGGCGCCCTCGTGTAGGGGACTGTTGACCCGTTCGGTGCCGACATCCTCGGTGCTCGCAAAGTGCCTGTCGTATCCGGGGACGGGGCAGAGGAATTTTACCTTGTCCAATTTGCACCACGGCGTGGAACCCATCACGCCGTGCGTCATCGAGCGGGCGATGCTGTCGTACATGACGTTCAGGCTGGAATTGCCGAAGATGATGATGTTTTCGGCGGGCACCTCGATCACCGCGCCCAACAGCTCCGTCGCTTCCTTGATACCGAACGGCACGCCGTAGTTGCGGCAGTCCGTGCCGTCCGTGCAGTTCAGGTTGCTTTCTGAGGACAATACGTCCATCATGCCCATGGAGATGTCAAGCTGCTCGGCGCAGGGCTTGCCGCGCGCCATGTTGAGGTGCAGCCCCCGATCCTGATAGGCTTTATACGCGGCGGAGAGCGACGCGAGCTCGTTTTCGAGCGCCTCGCGCGTTTGTTCGATATACGGTATCATGGTGCATCCGTCCTTCAGTCGATTATTTGCAGGAAGGGTTTTGAGTTTATGCAAAATTCCGCGTAAAACGCCGAAAAGCCCCGTAAAGACGCGCGATTTCCGTGCGCGTTCCTGCATTTCGTCAATTGTAGCACAAGAACGCGCCGAATGCCACGGAAAAACGAAAAAATAACATCGCGCGCAAATTTTCCGCGCACCCTTGCAAACGGGCGCGAAATGTGGTACGATACATTGGCGCGGTTCACGCGAATACAAACAGGAGGCACCGTTGTGAGCGAAATGAGAAACAACCCCATTACCATGGACCAGGAGTACAACCCCGAGGGCGTGAAGCGCAAAAACTGGACGAGCTTCATCGAGAGCGACGTCGTAAACTTTTTTGACGCGCACGAGATCGAAAAGCTGACCATCGAGGACGGAACCGGCAACAAGGCGAAACTCGTCCGCACCAAAGACAACCAGATTAAGGTGGAGTACACCTCTTCCGTTGTGCTTTGACACCCATGCAGGATGCCGAAACGAGGCATCCTGTTTTCAAACGATAGGGCGGGAGGCCGTGAGAAAATGGAATTTGCGCAGCTTGAAGAAAAAAAGGTATCGTGCGAGACGATTTATGACGGGCACGTAGTCCACCTCGAAAAATGGAACGTAGTGCTGCCGAACGGAAAGGGCGCGTCGCGCGAGATCGTGCGGCACGTGGGCGCGGCGGCGGTGGTGGCGGTGGACGACAAAAACCGCGTCGCCATGGTGCGCCAGTACAGGGCAGCGCTCGAAAGGGTCACCTTTGAGATTCCCGCGGGGAAGCTGGATTCCTTCGGCGCGGACAGGTTCGAGACCGCAAAGCGCGAACTTCGTGAGGAGACGGGCTTTACCGCGCGGGAATGGACGCACCTTGCGGACATCGCGACCACGCCCGGGTTTTGCAGCGAGATCATCGGGCTGTACCTCGCGCGGGGGCTGGAAAAGGGCGATACCGAGTTTGACGAGGACGAATTTCTGAACATCGAAATAGTCCCGATGGAAAATGTGCTTGCGGATGTCTTCGCCGGCAAGATTCAGGACGCAAAAACGGTTTGCGCCTTGCTTTTGGCGCAAAAACATATGGCATAATGGGCGCAGATATGGTATAATGCACAGTAGAAACCAAAGGAGGGCGATCCATGGCGCAGACGATTCGCCTTGAGGAAGGCTGGACGCTCACGGACGGCTATATGGATGCGTTTCCCATCCCGCGCCCGACGGATGTGCGGACGGCGCTTACCGAGCGCGGCATCCTGCCGCAGGACAGCGACCGCCCCGAATGCGAATGGATATACCGCAGGACGTGGGTGTATTCGTGTCCGTTCGATTTCCCCAAAGAGGGGGACGAGCGCACCTATCTCGATTGCGATTGCGCTTGCGATTGTGCTTGCGATTGTGCATCGGTATTCGTAAACGGCGAATGCGCGGGCGCGCTTCAAAGCGGCATCGAGATCACGCGCCATCTGCGGGAGGGGAAAAACCGCCTCGCGATTTCCTGCGATGCGTCGGGGCACGGCTATACCGTTGGCATAGAGGGGAAAATCTCCCTGCGAACGGGGAGTTATATAGAAATGCGCGCGTGGGACATCAAAATGGCGGACGGCGCGGCGAAGAGCCGCATATCCTGCTACGCCCACATCGGCGGAAAATACGAGATCGCCTATTCCTTTGTGAACGGCGAGGGCGAGGCGGAGGCATTCGCCTTCACCGAAAACCTCAGGGCGTGCGAAACCGTGCTCACGCACGAAATGCGCCTGCAAAAGCCCATGGCGTACCGTTTGGACAATGCGGAGGACACCGCCTATATCGCGCGGCTCGATATCGCGCGGGCGGGGATCGGCTGCGCGCATCTGGACAGGGCGGTCGCGAACCTGCAGGAAGGGTGCGTCGCATCGTTCGTCTGTGGCGCGGCGCGTGTGGATAAGGCGGCAAGGGCGCTTTTCAAAGAGATGGGCGCGGACGGCGCGGCGGGCTTGCCCGAGCATATCGCGGCGCGGGAGGGTTTCCTGCCCGCAGGGGACGCGGGCGACCGCATCCTCCTTTGCGAACGGAGCCTTGCGGACGGCGACACGCTCATTTCCAAGGACGGGCTGCGCCTGAACGGGGGCTTTTTGTGGCAGTATTCCGAAAGCGAACCGTATGACGAAGAAGAGATGGAGCATTTGTTCGGCGCAAACGCCTCGGGCGATTTGCGCAGGGCGGCAAAGCTTTCTCGCTTTTTGCAGGCGGAGAAGCTGCTTCGCAAATGTCTCCTCGCGAGGCGCGACGGAAAGAAAATGCTCCTTCCGAATGCTATTGACGAGAGGGAAACATATTGTAGCGCATCCGTCGTGCAATACGGCGGGCGCAGAAAGCCCGCATATTTCGCGCTCAAGACCGCGCTGAAAAAAACGCAGGTGTGGTGCGACGCGCCCTTATCCTGCGGAAACGGCGCGCCGATAGAGGTCGCCTTCGGGCTGCTCGGCGCGCAGGAAAAGAGCGTGTATATGTTGCGCGCGGATTTGTTCGATATGGCGGGCGCGCGCCTTTCGGGCGTGGAACTGCCCGTATATTCGGACGGCGCGCTTTTCGCGGGTACGTTTGCGGCGCATATGCCCGAGAATACGGGCGCATGCGTCCTGCGCGTGACGGCGGTTGACGACAGGGGCAATGTATCCGGCAAGGCGGATTTCACCATATGCCACGGTGCGGAGGGGGAGGCGGAACTGGCATACCTTCTTTCGCCGGAAATCGCCCGCATCGCGCAGAACAACGGCAAAATCCGAAATGAGGGCGAAGTTGTCGCGCTTTCGGCATCGCACGAAGGCGGCTACGGCGCGCTGCTGCCCACGGAGGAGGCGCCCTGCGGGGGCGAATACGGCTGCCTGAACATCTGAATCATGAATCTGCCCTTCCGTGCGGAAGGAAAGAGATAGAAAAACGCTAAAGGAGAGGGTATTCCATGGAAAAGCTTCGTATTGCCATCATCGGCGCGGGCAATATCGCCCAGAGCGCACATCTACCGGTCTACGTCGAACGGGATGACGTGGATCTGGTCGCCATCGCGGACTGGAATCTCGAAAGGGCGCAGGCTGCCGCCAAGAAGTTCGGCGTCAAGAAGGCGTACAGAACCGTTGAAGAGGTGCTCGCCAACGAAGAAGTGGACGCGGTGGACATCTGCGTGTGGAACCGCTCCCACTCCGAGGTTGCGATCGCAGCGGCGAGAGCCGGCAAGGCGATCCTGTGCGAGAAGCCCCTGGCGCTCAACGTGGAGCACGCGCTGCGTATGAAGGAAGAAGTCGAAAAAGCGGGCGTGACGTTTATGCTTGCCGTGCCGAACCGCTACAGGAGCGAATACCGCCTCGCGCGCGACATGGTCGATGCCGGAAAGCTCGGCGAAATCTACTACGCAAAGACCGCCATGGTTCGCCGCCGCGGAACGCCGCTGGGCTGGTTCACGGACACCGCCAAGGCCGGCGGCGGCCCCGTGATCGATATCGGCGTGCACTGCATCGACCGCACGTGGTTTTTGATGGGCTGCCCGAAGCCCGTCCGCGTGAGCGCGTCCACCTCCAACCGCATCGGCGATTACAAGACCAAGGGCGTCTCCCGCTGGATCGCGCTGGACAGCGACGTGACGGCGTTTGACACCGAGGATTCCGCCGCGGGCGTCATCCACTTCGAAAACGGCGCGAGCATGCTGTTCGAGGTCAGCTGGGCGCTCAACATGGAGCCGACGGACTACACCGTGGTCTGCGGCACCAAGGCGGGCATCAAGATGGACCCATTCACCGTGTACGGCGAGGACATGGACTATCTGACCGACAACACGCCGACCGTGAAGGAAGTCAACCCCTTCGCCGTCGAGATCGACCATTTCATCGACTGCGTCAGAACCGGCAAAAAGCCGCAGTCCACGCTCGACGAGGGCCTTACCGTGCAGAGGATGCTCAACGGCATCTACGACAGCGCGAGGCTGGGCAAGGAAATCGAAATCTGATTATGCGCAATTCGCCGCATGCCCGTTCGGGCATGCGGCGAACCGAAAAGGCTGGTGGACGGCGTGCTCCTCGGAGAGAAAACGCCCTTTTTGGATTTACCTGATTTGGAGACACAAAGGCTTCGCATTCGCCGCCTTACCATGCGCGATGCGGAGGATATCTATGCCTACAGCCGCGATCCGCTCGTCGCAAAGCACGTCCTTTGGGACGCGCAAAGGCATGTCGGCGAGGCGAAGAGCTACATTCGCGCACAAATCCGCAAATATCGCAGCGGAGAGCCGGCGAGTTGGGGGATCGAACTGAAGGAGACGGGGCGCGTCATCGGGACGATCGGCTATATGTGGTGGCAGCCGGACAACAGCACGGTAGAGGTGGGCTATTCGCTCGCCCGCGAATACTGGGGCAAGGGCATCATGACGGAGGCGCTGCGGGAGGTACTCAGGTACACCTTTTCCACGCTTCGCATGCACCGCGTGGAGGCGCAGTACGAGACGGACAACGCCGCATCCGGCCGCGTGATGGAAAAATGCGGCATGCGGCACGAGGGGACGCTTCGGGGGAGGCTGTTCAACAAGGGCAGGTACGTGGATGTGGAACTGTACGGGATGCTGGCGGAAGATTATAACAAAGTAAAACCGTCCGCCGTTTGAAACCATCTTTTGAAACCATCCGTCTAAAGAAGCAGGCGGTTATTGATATTTGCGGGGGAAGGATTGGCATGAGCAGATTGGCAGAATTTTGGAATCATACAGCGCAGCTATTCACCTCCGTTTTTTTCGCGCTGGATATCCGCAACATCGTGGATATCCTGCTCGTGACGCTTGTAATCTATCGCGTGCTGACGATGTTTATGCATACGCGCGCCAATACCGTGCTCAAGGGCGTTGCGTTGCTGTTGGTGTTCATGTGGGCTACCGAATCGCTGCAGCTGAACGCGATAAACTGGATTTTGCGGCAACTTTTGAATACCGGCTCGATTTTGCTGGTCGTGCTGTTCCAGCCGGAGCTTCGGCGCGCGCTCGACAGGCTCGGCCGCACCGGCTGGTGGAAAAAGCTGATTGGCGGGCAGGGCTTTGCGCGGGAGGAGTCCGAGGTCGTCAGAGAGGTCGTGCAGGCGCTGACGAGTTTGTCCAAGCGCCGCATCGGCGCCCTGATCGTCATAGAGCGCGACACGGGGCTTTCCGACGTCATCGAAAGCGGAACGATGCTCGACGCGCAGATTACCGCTCCGCTCATCGAAAACGTGTTTGAGCCGAATACCCCGCTGCACGACGGTGCGATGGTCATAAGGGAAAACAGGATCGTCGCGGCGGCGTGCATCTTGCAGCTCACGGAGGACACATCGGTCAGCCGCGAGCTCGGCACGCGGCACCGCGCGGCGATCGGCATTTCCGAATCGACGGACGCGATCGCCCTCATCGTTTCGGAGGAAACGGGTACGATCTCCGTGTCCCGCGGCGGGAAGCTCACCAGATATCTGGACGCGAAATCGCTCACGGAGCTTTTGAACGACATCTACCTGCCGCCGGAAGAGCGGCCCGTCATCAGG
>CAYFRC010000066.1:0-9326 GCA_964345325.1 uncultured Oscillospiraceae bacterium | reverse complement strand
GGCATGCAGGTGGTTACGGTGTATACCGTCGGCGAGACGGGGAAGTACGACATTATTGTCAGGCAGATGATCTGCTCTACCGACAAATACAACAAAAAGCCCACCAACGGCGTGTACAAGCTCAACGGGCAGCGCAAAAGGTGGCTGGTGACGCTCGTGGACACCTACGCGCAGTACGCAACGCGCATTTCGGGCACGATTTTGTTCCATTCGCTGCCGTACAAGAAGAAATCCGCATCGACGCTCGATGCGAAGGAGTATCAAAAGCTGGGAAAAAAGGCGTCCGAGGGCTGCATCCGCCTCACGTGCGAGGACGCGAAATGGATCTACGAAAACATTCCGAAGGGCACGCTCGTGCTCTTTCGAAAGGGCGAATACGACGAAAAGCTGATTGAGCAGCTCGCGCCGCCCCCGCTCGTGGGCGGCAAGTGGGACCCGACGGACGACAACGCGAAAAATCCCGACTACATCGGCGGCAGCTACCGCAAAGTACCCGATGCGACCGCGTTCCCGGGCGTCACGCCCGCGCCTACAAAGCACAAAATCCGCAAATGGCGCTCGTCCGGTGGTTGAAAAAGGCGAAAATACGGCATAAATTGAAAGCTTTTCCGACGCGCTTGACAAACGCCACACCGCGATGCTACAGTATAAAAAAGACAGAAAAAGCGAGGTTATAATACCATGGATGCGATACAAAACATTCTCACGAATATCGACGGCATGTTCCAAAAGGTCAAATCGGCAGTGTCACAAGATATCGCGCTCATTCTTTGCGCCCTGCTCGCGCTGATCGTCCTGATTCTTCTGATCGCGCTGATCGACAAGAGCATTTATGTACGGCGGCTCCGGGCGCAGCTCGAAGAAGAGCGAGAACAGTACGAGGATGAAAATACGCCCCTGCAGAGTGCGGAAGAAGAACCCGCGCCCGCGCCGACCCCCGCGGTGCAGGCTGCGGCGCCGCAGGGCGCTGCGGACGAGATGGATCTCGCGAAGCGGCGCGCCGCGCTGCTTTCGGAGACGGCGGAGCGCTCGTATAAGCTGATTGCGGAGACGCTCGAGGCGGAGGCGGAGCGCACGATGGCATTCTTCAAGGAGAATCGCGAGCGTTCGTTTGAAATCCTGACGCAGGCGAAGGAGCAGGCGGAGAGGATCGTCATGACGGCGCAGAATGTGCAGATCGTGCCGCCGACAAAGGCTATCCCCGCGCCGACGAAGGCGGAAGAACCGTCGGGCGATCCGTATAACCTCGGTTCCCTCGACGATTTGGATGAGGTGTAGATGCGATGGAAGAAGCAAGCAGCGGGTATCGCATTTTGATCGCGGACGACGACAGGAATGTGCACCAATCGCTGGGCGTGTACTTTAAGAAGGAAGGCTATCAGGTGCTTTCCGCCTACGAGGGGGAAGAGGCGGTGCGCCTCGTGCGCCATTCCCACCCCGACATGATGATTTTGGACATCATGATGCCCAAGATGGACGGCATGGTCGTCTGCAGGGAGGTGCGCAAGTTTTCAAACCTCCCGATCATCATGCTGACGGCAAAGGGCGAGGAGTTCGACAAGCTCCTGGGCCTGGAGCTGGGCGCGGACGACTACATCGCCAAACCCTTTTCCCCGCGCGAACTGCTTGCGAGGGTCAAGGCGGTATTGCGCCGCATCTACGAATTCAAGGACGAGGAAAAGGGCACGCAGCTCGCGGTGAGCAATCTCGAGATCGATCTGAGCGCGTATACGGTGAAGCTGAACGGCGAAACTGTGGCATGTACGCCCAAGGAAATCGAAATTCTTTGGCTGCTTGCGAGCAATCCCGGCACGGTATTCAGCCGCGAACAGCTGCTCCAAAACGTTTGGGGCTACGATTTCACCGGCGAAACGCGCGCCGTGGACAGCCACATCAAGCGCATCCGCGCAAAACTGAGCGCCGCGGACAATCCGTGGGACATACGCACGGTGTGGGGAGTGGGATATCGCTTTGAAATCATGGAATAAAAAGGATGCGCCGCGCGGGCTGAAGAGCATTTTCGCGCGGCTTTTGGTTATCTTTATCCTGTTT
Organism: uncultured Oscillospiraceae bacterium; assembly: GCA_964345325.1. Lineage (GTDB taxonomy): Bacteria > Bacillota > Clostridia > Christensenellales > Aristaeellaceae > CAYFRC01. Next base: position 7,274 of record CAYFRC010000066.1, on the reverse strand, counting down.
ACGGCCTGCATCGCGGTGGGGGCAAGCTTTTCGGGCGCGGCGTTCATCGAGCGCTACGTCATCGGTTCGACGCAGCGGCAGCTTTTGAGCAAGGCGCAAACGATTTCGGAGATGATGTCCCGCCCCGAGGGCCGCATAGAGATGCTTGCGATCGGAAGGATTATCCGAACGGAAGACCTTTTTGACGCGCGCTACATCTTTATCGCGCCCGACCTCGTGGCGAGGCGGTTTCCCCATGCTCCCTACGCGGCGAGCGCCGATGCGCCTGCGCAGGCGGAATCGCAGGACGGCTGGCACCGCTTGGAGGAGGGCGAATCGGTATCGCCCGAGGACAGGGACCTCGAATTTTATTCCGTAAAGGATACGCTGGACAAGGAGCTTATGCAGCGGCTTTTGGACGGCAATTCGGAAACGGGCATGCGCGATCTCGCCCTTACGGGCGGCTTTGTCGTGTTCGCGGGAACGCCCGTGTACGACGCACGCGGCGATGTCATCGGCGCGATTCTTTTGTATCGCACGGCGAAGTATATTTCCTCGCAGTCAAGGGAAATCCTTTCGATGTATGGGAATGCGCTGGTGCCCTCCATACTGATCGCGATCGCGCTGGCGTGGTATTTGGGGCGGCGCATATCCAAACCCATCGTGCGCCTGCACGAAGGCGCGCAGCGCATGGCGCAGGGGCATTACGGCGAGCGGCTGCCGATCTCCTCTCGGGACGAGATCGGGCAGCTGGGCTGCGCGCTCAACAGCCTTTCCGGGGAACTCGAGGCGGTGATCGGGCGGCTGAACAACCAAAAGGCGCAGTTGGATATGATTTTGTCGTCTGTAGGCGATGGCATCGTCGCGATCGATGCGCAAGGCGGGCTGACGAAGGTCAATACCTCCGCGCTGTCGATTATGGGGTTGAAATGCGCGTCGTGCCTCACGCGCGAGGGCGCATCGGAGGACGTTCGGCGGCTTATGGAAGCGCTGCGGACGGCGAACAGCCGCATCGAAAAGCAGTATCTTTCGTGGACGACGCCCACGGAGCGCGTTGTAGAGGCGCTCATTTCGCCGGTACGCGGCTCCGAAACGGAGGATTCCTCCGGCGCGGTCGCGCTCATTCGCGATGTTTCGGAGGCGCGGCGGCTGGAACAAATGCGAAAGGACTACATCGCCAACATCTCGCACGAATTGCGCACGCCGCTCACGGGGATTCGCGGCATGACGGAGCCGCTCATCGACGGCCTCCTCGAGACGGAAGAGGAAAAGCGAAACAGCTACGCGGTCATCTATCAGGAGACGCTGCGGCTCGAAAAGCTGATTTCCGAAATGCTGGATATGTCCAGGCTCCAATCGGGCAAGATCGAGATCGAACTGGAAATGCTCGAGCCGGAGCCGATCGTACACGCCGCGCTCACCCGCGTGCGCGCGCGGGCGAAGGAAGCGGGCGTCACACTCGAAATGGAGGTTTCGCGCCCGGGGATTGCGGCGCTCGGAAACGAGGACAGGATATTGCAGGTGGTGACGATCCTCTTGGACAACGCGCTCGGATTCACGCCTTCGGGCGGCACGGTTACGGCGTTCGTGCGCGAGGACGAAAAAAACGCCTACATCGGCGTGAGGGACACGGGCTGCGGCATCGAGCTTTCGGATCTGCCGTATATCTGGGAGCGGTTTTACAAGGCGGATCGCTCCAGAATGCGGACGACGGGGACGGGGCTGGGGCTCTCCATCGCAAAGCTCGTCGTGGAACTGATGGGCGGGGAAATCGGCGTGGAGAGCGAGACGGAAAAAGGGACGACCTTTACGTTCACGCTGCGCAAGGGATAGGGAAACGCACAAAAACGGCGGGGGATGCGATAGCAGGAATCCCCCGCCGCGTTTTGTATATTATTGGAAGTCGAGCGCCCACGTGCCGCCTTCGCAGGTCGCCAGGTCGATCTCGTTAGTGCCGAGATGTTTTCCGCCCGTGAGCGACAGGAAGTGCTTCTCGTCCGTGATCGGGAAGCGCATTTCGGGCGTCTTAAAGTGCATGGCGACAGTCACGCGCGGTGCGATTCGCTGCGCGATCGCATAAGCGGTGTCGGAATCGATGGTATAGTACCCGCCGATGGGGATCAGAAGCGCGTCGATTGTGCCGATCGCTTCAAATTGCGCGTCCGTGAGCATATGCCCGAGGTCGCCCAAATGCGCGACGCGCATCCCGTCGGATTCGATGACGAAGATCACGTTGTCGCCGCGCTTTGCGCCCTCCGCATCGTCGTGAAAGCTGTGTATGCCCCGAATTTTGAAGCCGGAGGCGTTCGTTTCACCCACCTCCGAGGCCGCCGTAAACGGTCTGGGCAGGTCTCTCGTCCAGTTGTGGTCGTGGTGGCCGTGGCTCATCGTGACGACATCGACCTTTTCCTTCGGCACGGGATAGCCGACGGATGCGTCGAACGGGTCGGTCAAAAGTTTTTTGCCGTCCGCATTGGTCAATAGGAAACAGGAATGTCCCAACCATCGTATGCGCATAAGTGTTCGCTCCTTTCATATTCGTCGAGCATCAGCATTCGCAAAAGCCACAGTCCGCCGCCGCGCCCGGTTCTGAGGCACAGGGCGGAAAGATTGCGAAGCTGCCGTTCGTGTATCGGCAAAAAGGGCTCCGCCGCCTCGAAACGCTTCACAAAGGCGTTGAGGAGAAGGCGCTCCTCTTCCGAAACGGGGCTGTTTCTGTCGCGCAAGAGCAGGGAATACAGGTCGTCGTCCGAGGGGACGGGCGCAAAGAGGGATACGGGCGTATGCAGCGCGAGGACGCCGCCCCCCCTTTCTTCGGGGCTGAATCCCGCGCGTTCGAGCGCATCTCGGTCGCCGCCTTTGGCGATGTACAGCGCACTTCCCCTGTCGCGCAGGACGCGCCCGCACAATTTTTCCGCGACGATCCGCGCAGGCGTTCTCCTCACGGCCGAAACGCCTCCGGAAGCGATGCGATGATGTCGGTCGCGAGCAGTGCGTATTCGCCCGTCCTTTCGGCTGCGATTTCGCCCGCCCTTCCGTGCAGTTCGCTCGCACACCACGCCGCGTCCTCGGGCGGCATGCCCTGCGCGAGGAACGCGCCGATCATGCCCGTGAGCACATCGCCGCTTCCGCCCTTCGCCATCGCGGGCGTGCCGGACGCGCTGAAGGTGATGTGCTGCCCGCAGATAACGCTCGTCGCGCCCTTGAGGAGCGCTACGCACCCAAGCGCACGGAGCGCCTTCGCGTCCCCGACGAGATCGCCGCAGGGGCGTTCGAGCAGCCTCGCGGCTTCGCCCGGGTGCGGCGTTATAACGTGCCGATTCGATAAGAGGGGGAGCAGCTCCCTGTTTCGGCTCAGAATATTCAGCGCATCCGCGTCCAAAACGGCGGGGAGACCGCTCTGCAAAAGCGCGCGCAGAAGCTCCGCGTCGGCATGTTGCGAGAGCCCGCAGCCCGCCGCGACCGCCGATTTGCCGCGCAAAGCGGCGGCGAAAACATCCCTTGCGGCGGCTTTCTCCTCGGGCAAGGGGATGCACATCGCGCACGGGACGGCGGCCTGCAGGATGGGTACGATCCGCTCGGGGCAGGCGATTGTCACGAGCCCCGCGCCGCTTCGCAGCGCCGCGAGCGCGCACAGGTGCGCCGCGCCCGCCATGCCGAAGGAACCAGCCCAAACGAGCAGGTGCCCGTAGGTGCCCTTGTGGGTATTGCGCGTGCGCTTGGGGAGAAAATGAAGCGCATCCTCCGTCTCCGCGAGGCGCGGAGGATTTTCCGGCGCGGGAACGCCGATGTCGCATACGGATACGATGCCCGACGCGTCGCAGCCGTCCAGGAGGAGATGCCCGGGCTTCAAAAAGCCGAAGCAATAGGTTTCGTCCGCTCGGACGTGTGCGCCCAGAGCGCGCCCCGTCTGCGCGCATATGCCGCTCGGGATATCGAGCGCGACGACGCGGCTGCCCCTTTCGCGGTCGGACGCGATTCTCGAAATGACTTCTTCATACACACCCTCGACGGGGCGCGGAAGCCCGATGCCGAACAGCGCATCCACCCAGATATCGGGGGCGGGGAGCCGCGCGAGCGCATTCGGGGCATATATCGCACAGCCTGCGCGCCTGCACGCCTCGTATTCCGCCTTTGCGTCGCCAAAGATGTCCTCTTCCTCGGGGACGCGCAGCACGACGGCGGTTCCCTTCTCTTGATAGCGCGCCGCCGCGCCGAAGCCGTCCCCGCCGTTCATGCCTTTTCCGCACGCAAAGCAGACGGTTTTCCCTGCGGGCAGGCGTTTTGCCGCCTCCGCACAGGCGTTTTCCATGAGGGAAAAGGTCGATACCGGCGCCGCCTTTTCAGCGAGGCGCATTTCTTCGGGCGTTAGGACGATTCGCATGCCGTTCACCTGCCGATGAAAAATAATGCGGGTCAGGAGATGATGCCGGGATTGCGCATGAGCGCGCCTTTGATGAAGATCGTTCCGGCGAGCGTCTCCACCGCGTCGCCGTCGATGAAAAACTGCACCTGTTTCACGTTGTGCATGCCGGTGAGCGTGTTCACCATCGCGTATACGAGGAGCTTTTCCTCGTTCGGCGTGAGGCTTTGGCAAAGGCGGTAAAAGTTCGCGGACAGGTTGACGAGCGCGGTATCCCCCTCGGTATAGACGGAGAGGATGTCTGCCGCCGTCATGCCCTTGGGGAACACGGGGAGGAGCCCGCCGTCGTACACGTCGGGGCCTGCGAGGATCGTCTCAAGCAGGGCGCGAGCCGAAAGTGCGCTGTACTGGTCGAGTGCGCGCCGGGATGCGGAGAGCCCGCCCTGCGCGTTCGCAAAATACACCGTGGTGAGGTGCCCCGCGCGCCCGGCATAGTCCGAGACGGTGATGGGCTGCTTCGTGAGCGATACATCGCCCGCGTAGAGCATGATGCCGTCCGTCTTCGGCACGAAGCGGCAGAGTGTGTATGCGAGGGATGCGCACATCGCCTCAAAATTGATATGCTGTGCGGCGAGCGTCTCCACGAGGTTGTTTTGCACGTGCAGCAGGATGAGCCGCCTGCCGTCGCGGTCGGCAGAGATTTCGACGCCCTCCTTCGCGAGGAAGCCGCCCTGTGGGAGCGCCCTTACGGCGCGCGGGTTGCCCATGGGCCCCGATGCGAGCGCCTCGATGACGGGCAGAATGAAGTTTCCGCCCGAAAAGCGCAGCGTGCGCGTTTCGGATAAGAGGAGCGCGCCGTAGTCGCTCGGGAAATAGAGCGCGACATCGCGGGTGATTTCGCTGCCGAGTGCGCGCTCCTCATCGGCCTGCAGCTGCGCCCAGTGGGCGGCGAGGCTGTCGTCCGTGCGGGAGAGCGCGCCGATGGGTACGGAAAGGGAGGCCTCGTCCCGCCCGCCGATCAGTATATTCACATACTTCACGCCCGGAAACTCCGTGAGCGTCTGCACAATGGCGAGGCGCAGCCACGAAAGCTCCTGCGCGGACAGGGACAGCGCTTCGTAGGACAGATCCACCGTGAGCGTGCCCGCGCCGTTGTCCTCGAGCGAGAGCACGTTCAGCCCTTCGGGCGCGACGGATGAAAGCCCCTGCGTCTGCGGCGCTTCAAACAGGCGCCTGAGGGTCTTCGTATAGAGCGTTTCGCCCTCGGCGACGCGGATATTCCGCACGACGCAGACGAGCTGCTGGCGCGCCTGCGAAAGGAAGTACAGCGACACGCGCGCGGTTTCCTCGGACGAACCGTCGCGCTCGGGCGCGATGTACGAAACTGCCGCATCGGGCATTTTGACATCCGCGTTTTCGCTCGCGGGTGCGAGCGGGAACGCGGTGCAGCCCGCGAGGAACAGGAGGATGAGCGGCAGGATATACAGGCGAAGCCGTTTCATGGGCGCGTCCTCCTCTTATATGTTTACAATGGGCAGGTCTACCGTGAATACGCTGCCCTTGTTTTCTTCGCTCTCGAGCGTGATGGTGCCGCCGTGCAGCCGCACGATCTGCTTTACGATGGAAAGCCCCAGCCCCGTGCCGCCGGTGACGCGTGCGCGCGCCTTGTCCACGCGGTAGAAGCGGTCGAAAATGTGCCTTTGGTCGGCCTTGGGGATGCCGATGCCGTTGTCCGCGACGCGGATTACGGCGTTGTGCCCCTCGCGCGAGACGCTTACGCGGACTTCGCCGCCCTCGGGCGTGTATTTTAAGGCGTTGTCCACGAGGTTATAAAACACCTGTTCCAACTTTCGGTCGTCGCAGAGGCATTCGATTTCGGCGGCATCGACGAACTTCAATGCGATGCCCTTGTTCTGCGCGAGCGGCTGCAGGCGGTGGATGGTCGATGCGACGATCTGATCCAGCCGCGCGCGGACGGTGCGCAATTCGATCTTGTTGCTGTCGAAATGGACGAGGGTCAACAGGTCTTCCACGGTCGCGTTCAGGCGGTCGATCTCGCGGTTGATGTCCGCCAGAAATTCCTTGGTCATGCCGGGATCGGGCGGATCCTGATAGATGAGCGTCTCCGAGAGCACCTTCATCGTCGACAGCGGGGTTTTCAGTTCGTGCGAGGCGTTGGAGACGAATTGGTTTCTCGAATTGTCCTGCGCCTCGAGCCGCTCGGACATGCTGTTGAACGCATCCGAAAGCTGCGCAAATTCGCCCTTGCCGCGAATGGAAACGCGCGTGGACAAATCGCCCTGCGCCATGGCAGCGATGCCGCGGTTGAGTTCCGCCAGCGGCTTTGTCACCATGCGGGTGACGAAAACGCTCATCAACAGCACCGAGGTTGCGACCAGAACGAGCCACATCGTCATTTGGTTTTGGATGGTGGACAGGCTGTCGTATACGTCCGTGGAATCGGCGATGTATACGAGTACGCCGATTTGCCCCGCGACGCTCGAGAGAATGGGCGCGGTATACACGCCCAATACATCCTCGCCCTTGAGCGCGCTGCGCAGCACCGCCGCGCCCGTCTGGTTGAACAGGGACGACAGGGAATAAAACCCGTAATCGGCTGTGCCGTATGTCAATACCGCTGCGACCTCCGATAGGGCGAGCCGCTGCCCGTTGTATTCGCTGCGCGCGTCCGCCTGCACCACGCCGTTCGTATCCGCGACGATTACCCTGCCGCCGTTTTGGGCGGACGCCTCCACAACGCGGGTAAAGAGCTGCTCCGCCTCCTTCTGATAGAGCGCGCTCTCGACGTATTGCGAAAGCTGTTCGGCGACGTGCTGCTCCTGCCGCACTTTTTGGGAAAACAGATACTCGCCGACCATGCTGATCATCGTCATTGCCACGATGAGGAAGGCGACGACGATGATCAGCAGAT
>CAYFRC010000065.1:1717-9458 GCA_964345325.1 uncultured Oscillospiraceae bacterium | reverse complement strand
CTGCCCTACGGAGCTCGGACTTTCCTCATGCGCCGAAATCGCGCACGCGACCGTCCGGCGCTCTCACAGCAAGTGTACAATACCATAGTTGGATGCGCCTGTCAAGCGCGGGCATGGAAATTTTGCCCGAAACGATGCGCGCTCTACGACAAGAACCATTCGAGCGACTTTTTCCCGTACAGCCTCGAAAGGTCCACGCGCACCTTGATGCCCGGAATATAGCCCATGCTGGTGTATTGGTGCAGGTCGCACGGGAAGAGCGGGTCGGCGCTGACTACGCCGGTGTTTTTTCCGTAGCGCGGAATCCAGACGAAATCGGCTTCGCCCGTGTTGATGTTGAGCTGGCTGTAGAGGTTGTGTGCGATGTAATAGCCGATCTTGCGCGCGCCCAAATTCTTCAGCGTCGCGCGGAAGGCGGACACGTTTTCGCGCGTGACGAAGGGCTTTTCGATATCGTACACGTAAAAAAGCGGTTTATAGGGAGAGGAAACGGCGTACAGCGTCTGCGCCTCGAGCGCCGCTTCTTGGGGCGTGGTCGCTTTTCCGAAGCAATATACGCCGAAGGGGATGTTGTATTCGGCACACCGGGAGGCGTACAGCCTGAACTTGGTATCCAGCTCCGTGCCGCAGGTTGCCCGCAGGATGATAAGGTCCGCGCATTTCGAAAGATCGCCCCAGTCGGCTACCGCGTTGTAGTGCGAAAGATCCACGATGTAGGTTTTCCCCGTGGCAGCAACCGTCACGTCGCAGGAAGCGCTCTTGCCGTTGGGCGTGGTCGCGGTGATGGTCGCCGTGCCCGCGCGATAGCCCTTGACGACGCCCTTGGAGGTAACGGTCGCGATATAGCGGTTGCTCGTAGACCATTTGACGGACTGGGAAACGCCGCTCGGCTTGACGGATGCCTTCAAGGTAAGCGTCGCCTGCGCCTTGAGGGATGCCTTCACTTGGCTCAGGGAGACGGATGTGGGCGCAAGGCCGACGGTTACGGTGCACTTCGCGACTGCGCCGCCCTTGAGCGTCGCGGTGATGGTTGCGGTGCCGTTTGCCTTCGAGGTAACGACGCCCTTTTCGGAGACGGTCGCGACTTTTTTGGAGGACGAAGTCCATTTCGCCTTCGCATTCGCGCCTGCGGGGGTGACGGTCACGGAAAGCTGCTTTTTGTTTCCCACGGCGAGGGTGAGCGCCGTTTCGGACAGTTCGGCGCTTTCTGGGTTCGGTGCGGCGACGGTGATTTTGCATTTCGCCGCGCCGCCCGACGTGCTTCTCGCGGTGATTACGGCGGTACCCGCCGAAACCGCGCGCACCGTGCCGCTCTCGGAAACCGTCACCACGGCATCGGAGGAGGACGACCAGGTGATTTTGTCGAAAATCGCGGTTGCGGGGATGGGGGTCGCCTTTAATATCGCGGAAGTTCCGGCGGCGAGCTTGCCTTGGGTTCTGTTGAGCTTGACCTTGGCCGCCCTTCCCTGCGCGAGCGCCTTTTTGCACAGGGCGGGAAATCTGGCGGATACGGCGTTTTTGCTTTTGTAGAGGGATACGGGAATCTGGTTGCCCTTTTTCGGGTATTTCGCCGTGAACGCAGTGCGCTTTCCGCTGAAAGTATCCTTGGAGACTTTCGTGCCGGATACGAAGTAGGAGCCGTTTGCGGCACTGTCCCGATAGAGGACGGAGAGATCCCCGCCGAATGCGACGAGGTCGTTGCCGTTTTTGCGCTTCAGCAGAACGGAACAGGCGGCTTCTCCGGAAGAGCTTACGCGAAGGGAAGTCGCCATGGATTTGATGCCCTTGCCGATCGAAACGGACGCCTTTTCGACCGCAATGCCGCCGCCGAATGCATACAGCGAGAGCGTACCCTCTGAGGGGAGGAATACAAACATTTCCGGCACGTTGTCGCCGGTGATGTCGCAAAGCGATACCGCGACATTGCCGCCCGCGGAAAGAGAGAGCAGCTTTGTCTGATATGCCATTTGCCACGCCGTGTCCGCGCTCGCGGTGGCGGAAAAGAGCACGGCAGCACATAAAAAGGCGAGCAGCGCACTCCAAAGCTTTTTCATAACTACCCCTCATTTCGTAATACTTTTGTAATTAGATTCATTATATCGTAATAACTTCAGGCTGTCAAGCGGTTTGCAAGAAATTCTTTTGGATAGGTTGCAAACGCCGCCTTTTTGGTTTATAATGGAAAAACAAAACGGAAAAGGCGGTGCACCCACATGCGGACGATCCTCTTGACCGGCGGCGCGGGCTATATCGGCGCGCACACCTGTGTGGAACTTTTGAACGGCGGATACGAAGTCGTGGTGGTGGACAACTATTACAACAGCTGCCCCGAGGCCCTAAACAGGGTAGAGGAGATTACGGGCAAAAAGGTCGCGCGGTATGAGGCAGACGTATGCGACAAAGAGGCGCTGCGCAGGGCATTTTCCGAAAACGCCATCGACGCGGTGATCCACTTTGCGGGGCTCAAGGCGGTCGGCGAATCCGTCGTAAAGCCGCTTGCGTATTACAGGAACAACCTCGATTCCACGCTGACGCTTCTGGAAACCATGCATGAATTCGGCGTGAAAAAAATCGTATTTTCTTCCTCTGCGACGGTGTACGGCACGCAGGCGACCGAGCAGTATGTCGAGGGGATGACGACCGGCGCGGCGAACCCCTACGGCTGGACGAAGTACATGATCGAGCAGATTTTGCGCGACGCGGCGCATGCGGACAAGACGGTGGGCGCGGTGCTCTTGCGCTATTTCAACCCCGTCGGCGCGCACGAGAGTGGGCGCATCGGGGAAGACCCCAGCGGCATCCCCAACAACCTCATGCCGCGCATCCTAAAGAGCGTCATTGGCAATCTCGGAACGACGCTCGGCATCTTCGGCGACGATTATCCGACGCCCGACGGCACCTGCGTCAGGGACTATATTCACGTGGTCGACCTCGCGAAGGGGCACGTTGCCGCGCTCAAATATCTCGAGACGTTTACGGGCTCGGACGAGATCAACCTCGGCTCGGGCGAGGGTGTGAGCGTCAAACAGCTTTTCAATGCCTTTGAACGTGCGACGGGCAAAAAGCTGGAATACACCATCCAGCCGCGCCGCGCCGGCGACCTCGCCGCGTTTTACGCGAACGCGGAAAAGGCGTACAGGCTCCTCGGCTGGAAGACGGAAAAGACGATCGAAGACATGTGCCGCGACGCATGGCGCTGGCAGAGCATGAATCCCAACGGATACAGAGAAAATGTGTAAGGGAACCGTGCTTTTGTGCGCGCTTTTGTGTGCGTTTCTCCTCCTCTGCCCGCGCTGTCGGGCGGAGGAGGTTGATTTGTGGTCGGTGAACGTGGGGAAGGCGGATGCGCACATCGTCCGTTCGGGAGATGTTGTCCTATTGGTTGACGCCGGGAGTGCCGTAGCGTGGCCGCAGGTGATGCGAACGCTGGAGCTGCTTCAAATCGACCGAATCGATGCGGTATTCCTCACGCACACGGACAAGGACCACGCGGGCGGGCTGTCTCTGCTTGCGCAGACCGATATTCCCGTCGGCGCGTGGTACGCGAGCGGGTTTAGCGAGGAGGGCAAGAAGCACCCTGCGCGCCTCGCATCGGCGCTTCGCGGGCAGGAGTACGCGCCGCTCATTGCGGGCGACGCGCTTTCGTTTGCGCATCTTTCGGTTTCCGTCGTGGCGCCGGAGGAGGAAGGCTCGGAGGAGAACAACAATTCGCTCGTATTGATGGTAGAGACGGACGCAGGGCGCGCGCTTTTGACGGGAGATATGCTTTGGGAAGAGGAAAATGAGCTGCTCGATTCGGATTATGCCCTTTCGGCGGACATCCTCAAGGTCGCCTACCACGGCGGGGACGAATCGCCCTCGCGCGAATTTCTGCAGCGGGTCATGCCATCTGTCGCGATTATCTCCACTTCCACGGCGGAGCGGGCGGATACCCCGTCGGATGCCGTGCTCGCGCGGCTGCGGGAGGTCGGCGCGAAAACCCTCGTGACGCAGGACGCGACGGGCGGCGTACATGTTTCGACCGACGGCACGGCGGAGTATTACGAACTTTCGGCACCCACGGGGGACGTTTTCCGCGCGGTCAACATGTCGGTCGATTCGGATGACGAAATCATTTCGCTCTCCTTTTCGGATGACGCGGACATCTCCGGCTGGGTACTCGCCTCCGATACGGGCGGGGAGGGCTGGAGCTTTCCGAAAGGGACGCGCGTCAGAGCGGGCGAAACGGTGACGGTCGGCACGCTCTCGACGGATACCGATACGGATTTTCTATGGCAGGAGAAAAATGTACTGCACAACAATAAGCGGGACGCCGTTTCGCTCATAGACGGGTTCGGGCGGCTGCTCGCGGAAGTGGAATAGGGAGAAGAGCATGGTCAAAGAGAAGGCGTTTTACAGGACAATTTTCGCCATCGCGTTGCCGGCGGCGTTTCACGGGCTGATTTCGTTTCTGGTCGTACTTGCGGACAACATGATGGTGTCGGACCTCGGTACGCCGCAGCTTGCGGGGGTGTCGCTTACCAACAGCATGACCGCGCTGTTTACTGCGGCGGTGAGCGGCATCGTGAGCGGTTCGGGCGTGCTCATATCGCAGTACTGGGGCAAGAAGGACACCGCGCGCATCAAGCAGGTGTTCAGCGTCGTAACGATCCTCGTGATGGCGCTTTCCGCCTGCGTGACGATTTTGGTGCGCAGCTTTCCGACGGTATTTCTGGGGCTTTTGACCGACAAGGCGGATGCCATAGAGGCCGCCCTGCCGTATGTCACGTTCGTGTGCTTTTCCTACATCCCGTTTGCGCTCTCATCCGCCCTGGTCGGCATGCTCCGCGCGGTCGAGGTCGTAAAGGTGACGCTGTATGTCGCCATCATGTCGCTCGTGGTCAATGTCGGGCTCAACTATGTATTGATCTACGGGCATTTCGGCTTTCCCGCGCTGGGCGTAAAGGGCGCGGCGATCGCAACCGTCATCGCGCGCATCGCGGAACTTGCGGTGGTGTGGTTGTATGCGTTCAAAATACAAAGGGCGATCGACATCAGGCCGCAGGAGCTGCTGAAGCCGGGAAAGGGCATGTGGCTCGACTACATGAAATACGGTCTGCCCGTCGGAATCGGCGATGCGCAGTGGGCGCTCGTGGGCGTACTCAAGGCGACGATCATCGGGCATTTGGACACGGTGGTCATCGGGGCGAACACCATCGCCGAAAATATGATGAGCCTCGGCATGATCTTCACGTCATCGCTCGCGGCGGGCGCTGTCGTCGTGATCGGAAAGACCGTGGGGCAGAAGGATTACGTCCGCACGCGGCAATATTCGAACACGATCCAGCTGATGTATTTTGCGTTCGGGCTGGTGCTCTCCACGCTCGTGTTCCTTCTGCGCAAGCCGTTCGTTTCGCTGTACGGTGTGGAGGCGCAGGTCGCCATGCTCGCGGTGGACATGATCGGGATCGGCGCCGTCACCATGATCGGCACGACGTATCATGCGAGCTGCTTTGTCGGCATCAACCGCGGCGCGGGCGACAGCCGGTTCGTGATGATCGTGGATTTGATTTGCGGCTGGCTCGTGGTGTTGCCGATTTCCTACGTCGCGGCGTTCATCTGGAAGGTAGATGCGAAGTGGATGTTCCTGTTCCTGCGCATCGACCAGTGCTTCAAATGGATCATCGCGTTCGTCCGCCTGCGCGGAAATAAGTGGATCAAAAACGTGACGCGAGACTAAAGGGGAGAGAATACGCCATGTTTCGTTTTGCAATCCTTGGCGCGGGAAAGATCGCCGCGCAGTTTGTGAAGGCCGCGCGCGCGGAAGGATGCGAGGTGTGCGCCGTCGCGAGCAAATCCCTCGAAAAGGCCCAAAACTTTGCGCGGGACAACGCTGTTGAAGGCGCATACGGCTCGTATAGCGAGATGCTGTATATCGAAAAGCCCGATTGCGCCTATATCGCGACCGTCCCCTCGTCGCACTATGAACTTTCCATGCTCTGCATGGAGATGGGCGTACCTGTGCTGTGCGAAAAGGCGATGTTCCGCAATTCCGAAGAGGCGATTTCCGCATTTGCGCAGTCCAAAGAAAAAGGGCTTTTCATGATGGAGGCGCTTTGGTCGAAATTTCTGCCCGCGAACAAATGCGCGAAGGCGTGGATCGATGCGGGGCGCATCGGAAAGCCTGTTTTGTGCGATTCCGCGATCGGCTTTTGCGCGCCGAAGGACCCGCAAAACCGCTATTTCAACCCCGACTTGGGCGGCGGCGTGGCGCTGGACATCACGGTGTACGCGTATGAGATCGCGGCATTCCTCCTGGGGCAGGAGCTTGCGCTCGACGCGCTGTCCGTGGTGCGCGGGGAGACCGGAACGGACGATACGGAAATTCTGCTCATGCGCGCATGCGACTGCCTCGCGACGATACGGGCGAGTTTTGTGACGCCGTTTCGGGATATGCTCACCGTGCAGGGGGATAGGGGGCGCATCGAAATTCCCTTTCCGCACTTTGCGAAGGAAGCGCTGCTGTACGACGCGGGCGGAAGGCTCATAGAGCACTTTATCGACAACGAGACCGAGATGGGTTTTCAGTACGAAATCGCGGAGGTGCGCCGCTGCGTGGAGGCGGGGCTGTACGAATCGCCCATCCAGCCGCACAGCGCGACGATCGCCTGCGCGAAGCTGTTCGACCGCATTTTTGAGGCTTGAGAACTATGCGAATATTGCACATCAATTCGTACCTGCGGGTAAGCGCGTTTTACGACAACCTGTTTCGCTGCGAGCGGGAGCTCGGGGCGAGCGTTCATACCTACGTGCCGCTGGACGCGCCGTATACGGGCGAGATGTTTGAAAACTGCGATTTCGTCAGGGTTTGCGGGAAGTACGACAGGTTTTTCTTCCACCACAAGCACAACAAAATCGTGAGGGACGCGCTTTCGCGCTACGACGGGAAGTCGTTTGACCTTTTGCACGCCCATTCGCTGTTTTCGAACGGCTATGTGGCGCTGCGCCTTTCCGAAGCGTGGAACATCCCCTACGTCGTCGCCGTGCGCAATACGGACGTGAACATCTTTTTCAAATGGCAGCCGCACCTGCGGGTGCTCGGGCGGAGGATTTTGAAAAACGCGCAAAAGGTCGTGTTCATTTCGCCGAGCTATCGGGAAAATGCGCTCAAGCCGTATCTTTCCAAGGCAGAATTTGATGCCGTGATGCAAAAATCCACCGTGCTGCCAAACGGCGCGGACGATCTGTGGATGCAGAACATAGGGCAGCCGAAGACGCGCGAGAAGGGCGCGCCGGTAAAGCTGTTGTTCGTCGGGGCGATGATCCCGCTGAAAAACATCCCAAGTGTCGTCAAGGCGGCGCATATACTAAAAGATCGCGGGTACGACGTGAAGCTCACGGTTCTGGGAAAACCCATAGACAAAAATGTCGTAAAACTCGTGGATGCGGATCCGCTGTGCGAAAGGCTCCCTCCGCGCCCGATGCGCGAACTGCTCCCCGTATACCGCGAACACGACATCTTTGTGATGCCCTCGAAGAGGGAGACGTTCGGGATTGTCTATGTGGAAGCCATGAGTCAGGGCCTGCCGGTTCTCTATACGAAGGGGCAGGGCTTTGACGGGCAGCTGCCCGAAGGGGCGTGCGGCTTTGCGGTTCTGCCCACGGACGCAGAGGACATCGCGGACAAGGCGGAGCGAATCCTGCAAAACTACGAAACCCTGTCCCAAAACGCCGTGCGAATGTGCCGCACATTCAACTGGCG
>CAYFRC010000065.1:0-1707 GCA_964345325.1 uncultured Oscillospiraceae bacterium | reverse complement strand
ACGAAACAATTCTTTCTTCACGGTAGGAGGATTTTCCCATGCAGAGGCAGATACGGCTTCCCGGAATCGTTAAGGTGCTGCTCGCCGCAGTGGTGTTCAGCTTCAGCGGCGTTTTGAGCAAATGGATGCCGTGGAGCGCATTTTCTCTGGTCGGCGCGCGCGCCCTGGTCGCGAGCATCCTGATGGCGCTTTGGCGCGGGAGCTTTAAGGTGCACCTGAATAAGGGCACGGTGACGGGCGCGCTCGGCGTGTGCCTTACGAGCGTTTTTTTCATGCTCGCCAACAAATATACGACCGCCGCAAACGCAATCGTGCTCCAATACGCGATGCCTGCGTTTGTGATCGTCTTTTGGGCCGTATTTTTTCATCAAAAGCCCTCGGGGCGCGATATTGTCGCGGCGGTGTGCGTTCTGCTGGGCGTCGCGCTGTGCTTTATGGACAATTTGGGCGGCGGCTCGGTGCTCGGAAATTCGTTTGCGATTTTGTCTGCGGTGACGTATGCGATGGTGTTTATGTCGGCGCAGATGGCGGGCGTTGTCGCGATGGATTATGTCTATCTTGGGAACGTCTTATCGAGCGCGTTTGTCGTCGCGCTGTTTTTTGACCCCGCCGTCGCATCTTCGGGCGCTTCCGTGTGGCTCGTCGCGGGTGCGATGGGCATCATCCTCGCCGCCGGGTATACGCTGCTCGGCACGAGCATCGGCGAAGTCAACCCCGTGACGGCGGCGATCATCTCGAACGTCGAGCCGGTGCTCAACCCCACATGGGTGTTTCTGGCACTGGGGGAGATGCCCGGCGCGAAGGCGATTTTGGGCGCGGTCGCGGTGCTCACGACGGTGACGGTGTATTCTATCACCATGCGCAAGGGCGACAGGCGCGTAGATACCGACTAAGGCGCGTTTTCCGCGCAGCGTCCCGCCGAAAAGGTCTTGCGGGAAACTGCGATATAAAGCGCGAAATAAAAAGAAAACGGGAGGTCAGAACCGCTATGGAACTGCAATCCTTTCTCGCCTCGGCGGCGAGCGTAGTCCCTTCCGAAAGGCAGCTTGCGTGGATGGACACGGAGTTTTACGGCTTCGTCCATTTTACCGTCAACACCTATACGGACCTCGAATGGGGGCTCGGCGACGAGCCGGAATCCATCTTCAACCCCACCGAACTGGACTGCGACCAATGGGTCGCCGCGCTGAAGTCCGCGGGTATGCGGGGCATGGTACTGACCGCAAAGCACCACGACGGCTTTTGCCTGTGGCCGAGCAAATATACCGAACACTCGATCAAAAACAGCCCCTATCGCGGCGGCAAGGGCGACATCGTGCGCGAGGCGAGCGAGGCGTGTCGGCGCGGCGGCATCAAGTTCGGCTTCTATCTCTCCCCGTGGGACAGAAACAGCCCGCTGTACGGCACGGACGCGTATAACGACTATTACAAAAAACAACTGACGGAGCTGCTCACGGGCTACGGCGATATTTTCATGGTGTGGTTCGACGGCGCCTGCGGAGAAGGGCCCAACGGGCGCAAGCAGGAGTACGATTTTCAGGGCTATTTCGACCTCGTGCGCAAATACCAGCCGAACGCCTGCATCTTTCACGACAAGGGACCCGACGTGCGCTGGTGCGGCAACGAGAGCGGCACGACGCGCTACCAGGAATGGGCGGTCGTCCCACAGGAACTGGTGCCGCACGCTTTCGTGCAGACGGGCGCGGC
>CAYFRC010000064.1:0-9488 GCA_964345325.1 uncultured Oscillospiraceae bacterium | reverse complement strand
GGTAGGGTTGGATTTTGAATATGAATCCCAAAGCGTTCACTCCATTGCTTCGCTGTGCCGCTTTGACTGTCGTTCGATTTCCATCAGGTAACGATCGAAATCTGAGACATACATTCGATCCTGTATCACGCGGTACTTTTCAAATTCAGAAAGCGCATGTTCTCTAGCAATCTCGGCGGAAATCTTCCCGGCATCATTCAGAATCTGGCGATCATCCGCCATCAGGAAAATATCCAGTCGTTTCGCCCAATCCTCCATCGTCATGGGAATATGGCGGCGCGCTCGATTCTCTGCCAAATCCAGATAAGCCGATACAATCGTATTCAACTGT
Organism: uncultured Oscillospiraceae bacterium; assembly: GCA_964345325.1. Taxonomy (GTDB): domain Bacteria; phylum Bacillota; class Clostridia; order Christensenellales; family Aristaeellaceae; genus CAYFRC01. Next base: position 9,157 of record CAYFRC010000064.1, on the reverse strand, counting down.
GTCATTTCATCTTCTGTCAGATAATTCTTCGCAATAACGACATCGCTTCCCACAATCAATCCATCCGGCGCTGCTTTCCACGTCGTCAAGCCTATATGTGTCTTTGCAGCGTCTGCTCTTTCGTAGATCACTTCCGCTGCGGTATGGCCATGAATCGCGTAGTGCATTTTGTTTTGCACCTTCGCAAAGAAATCCCGCGTCGTCTGAGCAGAAGAATCGTAATCCAGCGCAGTCGCATAGATATCCGTTATTTTCTGATAGAACATCCTTTCGGATGCGCGGATCATTCTGATTTTTTCAAGCTGTTCATCGAAGTACTTCTGCGTGAGCACACTTCCGCCGTTGATGAATCGCTCCGAATCCATGACCCAGCCCTTTATGGTATAGGTTTTCACAATCTGATTTGCCCAAGCACGAAAACGGACGGCGCGCTGGTTGTTGACCTTGAATCCTACAGCGATGATCATTTGCAGATTATAATGAAGCGCCTCCCGGCTGACTTGCCGAGCGCCTTCTGTTTGAACTATCCGGAATTTCCGGATAGTTGACGCCTCCGATAATTCCCCGTCGGCAAAAATCTTTTGAATATGTTCGTTGACGGTTCGAATATTAACATCATATAAGGTTGCCATCATCTTTTGCGTCAACCAGATATTCTCGTCTTCATAACGCATTTCGACGCTTTCATCATTAGCTCCGGTGGATGCCACATACGTCAAATACTCCGCCGCGGAGGAGCGGATGGAGACATCGGCTTGCTTTTTACGCATAGTACAGCACCTTCCTTAGTCTGTGAATTATCGGTTCAAAATCGCTGGTGTAATACCTCGACCTATATAAATCGAGTGGATTTTTTTGCATTACTTCAAAACTCCCGTCTTTCAAAAAAGAGACACATTCCTTTTGAAGCAACCAATCCCGGCATATAATCAAAAGTATAGTCATCCGATATCCAGACACAGGTTCTGCATGCGGCTGACAAACGTAAAGCGGAACTGCTTGGGCGATTTCTGCGTGACCGTAAAGACATAGCCGCAGGTCGTGCAGGAGAACCGTACCATACGATCCAGATTATCGCCGCTCACCAACGGCGCATGGCAGATCGGGCACTTGGCTTTTTCTCCCTGTGCCTGATCGAACAGCACGGTGTTTCCGCAGGACGCACATTTCTGCAAAATCATGCGGTCTGTTTCGACATTGATGATATTCCCGCACGAACACCGCAGGTGTTTCTATGCGAAGAAGCCGATGGAAGCTTCGGCATAACCATGGCAAACAGGGCACTCTATTACAAGTTTACCCATGTGATACTCCTCCGTTATGTACGTTAAGCCGACCGGCGCTCCACAAACCAGCGGCCGATATTGTTGCCGGTCAGAGAGCTGTTCCGCTCAAAAAAGAGATAGCTCTGCTGTCCGTGCACCCAGATGGTGTATCTGTCTCCCTGCCCACCGGCCTTCATGGCAGAGGCGGGCATGATCTGGGAGACACGGTCGATCTTGTATCTTTGCCCGTCCTCCCATACAAGGGATCGCGGCAGCATCAAACCGTCCTGTCTTATGACTGCTACGACTTCCACATAAACCTTCGCATTGTTTCCCTTCAATATCGATCCCTCCCATGTAGATTCCACTTGAGAAAGCTGTTGTCCATGTCAATCGGCATTCGCAGCTTGTAGCCGCGCTGCATCATGCTGTAGATCTTGAAGGTCAGAAACTCCACCGGGACGCTGAGCTCACAGGCTGTCTTAAAAATGTCGCCGCAGTAGGTCTCAATGCAGTCCATAAAATCATCATCAGGTATACGGAAGTCGACTGCAAAGAGGTTCGCTTCGCGCTCCAGTATTCCGGTATTGCTGCAGAGGACATTCTCCTGAAACGTGAACATCCGGCTGCCGGACGTATGAAGCACGATGTGCCCGCTCTCATGCGCCCCGACCATGTTCTGTTCATTTTCGTCGAGCTTTGCGTTTATCATAGCAAACCGCGTCTTCAGCTGAATAGTGCAGAAACCCTTCAGTCCGTCCGTCGGATGACGGTCAGAAAAGATCACTTTACAGTGAAGATAGTCCAGAAGTTCAAACGGATCGCGGCTTCCGACTTTCCCGACGTACTTTACAGCTTCGCTGAAAATATGCTCGTGCAATTTCGGATTGTGCGGAAGATATTCTTTCCGCTACTCCTTATCTTCTTTAATATACTTCTTGGGAGTGAACTTCTTGGCTTCGCGCTTTGCGTCTACAAAGATCTCCTGAAGGTCAAGCATAAATGCATCCTTCTCTTCGGGAGACAGTTCGCCGCCTGCCATAAGTCCCTCAAACTGGGCCTTCATGTCGATGACTTGTTTCTGTGCCCGTCCGCCGAACTCTTCACTGATCTTCGTCAAAAACTCTTCGTCTTCAGTCCGAAGCTCATCGACTTTCACATCGAAGCATTCGGCGAGCTTATCGTAAATGCTCCTGAATCGGGGATACGTCGTGCCCAATTCATATGAGACAATGGTTCTGCGGCTGACTCCGAGCAGCTTTGCGAGGTCTCCCTGGGTCATCCCTTTTCTGGTGCGCAGTTCGCGGACTTGATCTCCGAAATTCATACGATACCTCCGTGTGCATTTAAATTTCATATTGTGCTTGACAGAGAAGTTCAATCGCGCTATAATGTGTCTTGTGAATCTCAACTGCGCTTATTGTATCACGTGATGGTATGTGGTGTCAATATCCCCTGACATAAAAATGTGCATTTAAATTGCTCGACGGCATGCAAAACAGTGAAAACACGCTTTTTGATAGGGTTGACGGTACGAAGGAGTGAACTCGAATGGACAGTTTGATACTGCACAGCGACTTGAATTGCTTTTATGCATCGGTCGAGATGAATGAAAACCCTGCGCTCGCTGGGAAGAAGGTAGCCGTGTGCGGCTCTACGGAGAACCGACATGGAATCGTTCTGACTGCCAGTTATTCTGCAAAGAGAAGTGGGGTTAAAACGGGCATGGCTAATTGGCAGGCCAGACAGGCTTGCCGCGACCTGATCACGGTTGAGCCGCACTATGATCTTTATATGAAATACTCCCGCCTCGTCAGAGAAATATATGCCCGTTACAGCAATGACATCGAACCCTTCGGGATGGACGAGAACTGGCTGCGATTCGAAGGTGTTCACAGTGTGGAAAAGGATGGCTCGGCTATAGCTGATGAGATTCGAAAAGCGGTCAAGGTTGAGACCGGACTGACAGTATCCGTCGGTGCTTCCTTCAATAAGATTTTTGCCAAGCTCGGCTCGGATATGAAGAAGCCCAACGCAGTGACTGTGATCAGTCGGGAAAACTATAAGGAGAAGATATGGCCGCTTGCCGTATCTGAACTATTGTACGTCGGTCCTGCTACGACCCGCAAGTTGAAAATGCTGAGTATACACACCATCGGGGATCTGGCGCAATGTAATCCGGAACTCCTATTGCCGCACCTCGGAAAGAACGGGATAATGCTATGGCGCTTTGCGAACGGATCAGACACCTCCCCTGTAATGCCGGCAGACTATAAACCAACGGTAAAATCCATAGGCCATGGCACAACATGCATAAAGGATCTGGATAACAATTATGAGGTCTGGTTGGTCTTATATGAATTGGCGCAGGATATCGGCCGCCGAGCCCGGGACTATGGGATTACTATCAAGGGCGTACAGATCACAGTCAGAGATAACGAGCTTGCCTTTCAGCAGTATCAGGCACAGCTGCCGTATCCGACGCAAAGTCCTTTGGAACTTGCACAAGCCGGGTATATTTTGTTCAGGCAGCGCTATAGCTGGGACAAGCAGATCCGGGCACTGACAATCAGGGGAATCACCCCTGGTCAGGAGAACGATCCGATTCAGACGGACATATTCAACGACTATGGAAAGCGTCAGCGTCAGCAAACGCTCGATGACACAATCAATAGGATCCGCGACCGTTTCGGCTACTCGTCAATCAAACCGGCTTCCCTCATGACAAGCCTGTACATGGCGCAGGACAAATGTGAGACCATCCTGATGCCTGGCTTAATGTATTCAAATTAAAGAGGAGCGTTATATGTATAAACCATTCATGGGAAGACCGGAAAACAGTTGGTCAAACAATAGCAGATGCACAGCCTGAATCTAAGGAAATGTCAAATGAAAAAGAAGCGCCCGGAAACAGAGATTATTTCTTTCACGAAGTACCTTTTTACGCGCTACCGTCTGGCGATGTACGGATATCTGAACCGTCTTCTGTCAAGCGGCAATCTGCGTGATCTTGTTGGTTTCAACTTCCGAGATACCGTTATCAACAAGAAAGTGTGCCGTTTCCCTTCCTTGCAATACTGGCGGATTTCTCATTCGAGCTTTTACGCCGATGTTTCCGTCCGTCTGCATCTTCAGACAGATATGGGCTTTCGGATCTGGAACGGTACGCTGACCATTGCGATAGAAGCCATGAAAGCCGGCTCGCTCAGCTTTTGTATAGAAAGTCTGGATTCAGCGAATCCGGACCGAAAAGGATGGATTATGCTCAGTCCATTTCTCGTACCTTATCTCAAGAATCAAGACATGGAGGATGAAGCTCTTCGTATCCGGAGAGAATATCTGCCAGAAGTAGAGCAGAGCTGCACGGAGCGCTGCGGCGAGCGTCTGGCAAAGGCGATGGGCTTATCGATACTGTACCTGCCGCTGGAAAACAAGAACATTGACAGCGTGCTGTTCTACATCGACGATACCGTCACCGCCAAGGAGAAAAACGCACCGGAAGACCAGCCGCCCATCGTGGTTACTGTACCGGCCAACACCATCGTCATCAATACAAATTCCATCAAGAAGGATTATTCGGAATTCAATATCCTGCACGAATGTGTCCATTTTTATGAGCACTTTCTCTTCTTCCGCTTGCAGGAAGCCCGGAACAACGACGCCTCAAAGCTTCACTTTAAACAGGAAGAGGACGAAAAAATTTGCGGCGATCCGATCTTTTGGATGGAACGTCAGGCAAACCGAATCGCCTACGCACTGTTGATTCCTCATGATGACTTTGCCGTTCGCACCAGGGACGCGCTTTCAAACATCAGATATTACAGGAATACCGGTGATCGTTATGAATGTGCAATTCATGCGCTTTCGTGGGAATTGCATTTGCCCGATTTCCGTATTCGTGCTCGCATGATTCAGCTTGGACATATTCTGTCCAAGGGTGCGTGCAACTATGTTGATCGACATCGCATCAGTCCGTTTGGTTTTGACGTGGATTCGTTACCGGGCGAACAGTACACCTTCAACATAGATGCGGCAACAGCATACGAGCTGTACAAGGATATGCCGGAATTCAGAGCATTGCTCGATACAGGCGACTATGCTCATGTTGACGGTCATATCGTGCGCAATTGTGAGACTTTTGTGAGGAAGGGTTATCGCGGCGCGGAGCTCACTGAAGAAGCCCTTGACAGCCTTGACCGCTGCGCACTGAGATTCATCCGTGATTATGAGTTTCGTCAGGCAGAACCGTATCAGCACGGGCGATTGTTGTATGACAGCGACTACGTGAAACGTACTGCGTTCTATCTGAACGACACGATTAACCGTTTGCAGCTGGACGAACTGGAAGCTCAGCGGGACTATACGGAACGTTTTCCGCGCCAATTCAGAGATGCATTTAATCTGCTGGCACACCAGAACGGTCTGAACCGCGAGGAGATCGCTGGATGTCTGGGTATGGACGCCCGCACGCTCGACCGCTGGATTTCCGATCCTGACACAAAACTGACAGCAGACTTTATCATGCTGGTGACACTTGAATTGCAGTTGCCCGATTGGATCAGCAATCTTCTCTTCAAACGCGCGCATATCCAGTTGGATGATGAAGAGCCGCGTCATATGGCGTTCAAATATATTCAACGTGCCCTTTGGATGGATGGTGTTGAAAAAGCAAATAGTTTCCTGGAAGCCCGAAAAATGTCACCGCTGACTATATGATTATAGCATGGTATTCCTTCCGAGTCTTTCGCAAATGCGGGAGACTTTTTTTTAACAACACCACATGGACAAAATCTGTCCATAGATTTGAACCCCAAATACGGGCTATTTCAATCGAATCACCGGATACTGCTCGTATTCCATCCTGAAACGGACGTATTATGTGTTTTACGTCCTGTTCTTCATGCAAATTCATAGTCAAAATCTGTCATTTTGATTTCAGCATCATTCCGGTACAATAATTCCATCAGATGGGACTCCTAAGTATGTAGGAACGCGACTCTTATGTCGTGCAAAACATGATTCTCATTTCGTTCCCCCCCTAGTCTGCATCGCTGATAGTCCAAATTGGCTTTGCAGGTGTCGGGTGAAGCGGTCTGGACAGCCGCTAAGCCCAATAGTGTCCGGCGCATGACGATAAACTGCACACCATGAACCTGCACTTCCATTCACGGCCGTGAAGGAAAGGCGTGTGCGGCGGATTGGTTTCATCGAAGCAAATTGTGCCAGCTACGCCTGCTGGTCACCGACAAGCGGAGATTCCGCAGAGGTGACCGCATGAAAAAGGTACACAGAATGGTTGTCTCCGCTTTGGCTTTTTAGCCGGAAGGAGACAATCAGATGACTAATAAGGATTTTTACGATGGGAAGTGGCATGTGGCGATCCCTTTTGACAAGAAAGACGATCCCAATTTCGAGAGCCTTAAGAAAATGGCGGGAGTAAACTTGAAGGCTGTCAAGAGTGTGGTGATCGAGCACTGGCACATGAAGGCGCTGATGGTCGAGGTCGAATCGGAAGAGCAGTACCGGAAGCTCATGAATCCGCTCAAAGCGAAGCTGCGGAGGAGGACGCGCCATAAACGCTGCCTCATCCCGGAAGGCAAGGGCGGGATGAGGCGTTGTCCGGGAGGGCGCGATTGCGGAACCTGCACGTACAAGTATATGGGCTATACACGTCCAGAACAGCTTAGCCAGCTGATTGATGACACCGGATTTGACGCTCTGGCAGATGAGAGCACGGATCCCGTTCATCTTTTTGAGCAGAATTCGTTCATCGATGAGCTGACCGAGTTCGTTCATACGCTGAATGGCGAGGAGCAGATCATCGCAAGGGCAATCCTCACCGAACGTCCGGATAAGGCCGTCATGGCGGAGTTGGGGATCGAGAAGCAGTCAACCTACAGCTCGAGGAAAATCAAGGTCAAGAAGAAACTGCAAAAACGCTTCGCAGACTGGCTGTAACAAACAACGGCGGTGTCTGTCACCGCCAACTTTTTCTGCTAAAAACGTCGTTAAACTGCCTCCCGATGTCCTGTTACAAGTAGGACACCAGCGGACATAGAAGGAAAAGAAGCGTCTGGTAAAACATATCGCACCGTTATCTTGCTATAAGTGCCAACCCGAGCTATCATGTCCGTGGAAAGCAGATATTGTCCTGAATAATCACTTTTCGGAGGTACAGAAATGGAAAATTCGAGACTCAACGACATGCTGGAGCGTTACGGCGAGGTGTGCACCCAGAAAACCGCAGCGCAGATTCTGAACATCGTCCCGCGCACGGTCGCACGGATGTGCGATGAAGGGCGGCTGCGCCGGGTTGGGCACCGCGTGGACGTGCGTTCCATCTACGAATACATCATGAACCCGCGATCGGCGAACTTTGAAGCCCGAGTTAAAGCAGCGCACCCGCGCTCCAACATCAGCGATGGCGAGTTCTTCGCAGCAGCTAAGCGCGGAAAGTGGAAGGCAAATGCATAAGGAGGGCAGGCTATGGCACTCAAGAAAACCAACGGTCTTTACCGAGGCAAAGTCCGAATCGGCGTCACGCAGGACGGGAAGCCCATCGACAAGTACGTCAGCGGCAAAACCGTAAAGGAGCTGGAGACTGCGAAGGAAGCTGCCCGCGACCATTTCATCTATGGTCGCGCCATTCCGAAGGATATCCAGTTCTTCGAATACGCTGAACAATGGTACAAGCTCAAAAAGGAGCCCTTCATCAGCGCCGCAAGCCGCGCGTCTTACAAGTCCTGCTTCATGAAGCATCTGCTTCCGGAATTCGGACTGCAGAACATGAGAGCCATTGGCGCGGCACAGATCCAGAAGTTCGTCAATCAGTTCGCTGGGACGAGCAAGAGCCAGATTACGCAGGTCATAGGGACGCTCAAGGGCATATTCTCATCCGCGTTGGCGGAGGGCATCATCGACCGCGATCCTTCCGCTTCGATGGTACGACCGAAAGCCACGTCGAAAGACGACCGGAGACCGCTGACGAAGGAGGAAACCGAGCGCGTGCTCAGCGTGATGCGCACGAATCCGGAAGGGCTGCTGCTGGCGGTGCTTTACTACCTTGGTGTCCGACGCGGCGAAGCGCTGGGGCTTCAGTGGGGCGATTTCGACTTCGATGAGAATCAAGTTCACGTCCAGCGCGACATCGATTACACAGGCAGCACGGCGCAGGAAGGCGAGCTAAAGACACACGCGTCCGACCGCTACATTCCGATTCCAGCCGAACTCAAGGAAATGCTTCTGCCTGTCAAAGGCAAGAAGAACGAGTACGTTTTCCACACTAACAAGGGCAAGCCCATATCGGAAGCCAGCTTCAGACGGATGTGGCTGCGTCTGATGACAGACTGCGGCTGCGTCGAATGGCGAAAGATCGACGTTGACACCGACCGTCCGGACGATATCCGGAAGCAGGTCAAGCCCACGCTGACGCCGCATTTCTTCCGGCATAATTACGTCACCATGCTCTACGAAGCTGACGTTGAGCCACTGGTTGCGATGAAAATCGTCGGGCACAGCAACTACCAGACCACAGCGGACGTGTACACCCACATCCGTGACGATATGCTGAAGAAGGCAACCGTCAACATGGCGGACGTTTTCCGGAAGCGGGAAGGCTGACCGAAACAAGAAAATCGGCACCACGGTTCAGAACCAGGCTGAGCTGTGGTGCCGGTATTTTGTTGCTCTCGATGGGGGATAAATGTCCTGTTCCTTCCGTCAAAGTCGCTCCGTTTCTGCCGGTGTTGCACTATGACCGATTTTGCCAGAAAAAGCAGACAGAGTTGTACATAAATCCACTTTTATCGTTGCATGTCGAGTAGTATCCGCTATGTCCACTATCCGGAATTGTCCGCTATTCTGCAGGATTTCGCTTGCGCTCCTTCACGCTG
>CAYFRC010000063.1:0-9661 GCA_964345325.1 uncultured Oscillospiraceae bacterium | reverse complement strand
ACATGTGCTGCCACGCATCCCGACATGCGGAAATGCTTTTATAATGAGAATTGGAGGGTTTGACTGTGACGACGACAGAAATGCTCGCCCGCGCAAAGCGCGCGAAGCGGCTCATGGCTTCTGCCGATACGGAGACGAAGAACAGCGGCCTGACGTACATGGCGCAGGCGATTTTGGATGCAAAGGAGAGTATCCTCGCGGCAAACGCAAAGGACGCGGAAGCCGCGCGCGAAACGATCGGGGATGTCATGCTCGACAGGCTGCTGCTAAACGACGCGCGCATCTCCGCGATGGCGGAGGGGATATTGCAGGTTTCCCGCCTGCCCGACCCGTGCGGTATTTCGATGCGAAAGACGGAAAGACCCAATGGTCTTGTCATCGAAAAAATATCCGTCCCCATGGGCGTCATCGCGATCATCTACGAGTCGCGCCCGAACGTCACGAGCGATGCCGCCGCGCTTGCAATCAAGGCGGGAAGCGCGTGCGTTTTGCGCGCGGGCAAGGAGGCGCACGGCTCGGCAAAGGCGATCGCTCGCGCGATGAAGGAGGGGCTCGCGCGGGCGGGGCTGCCCGAGGACGCGCTGTTCCTCGTGGAGGACACCACAAGGGCTTCTTCTTTGGAACTGATGAACGCGCGCGGCTATGTCGATCTGCTGATTCCGCGCGGCGGCAAGGGGCTCATCCGCGCGTGCGTGGACAACGCGAAAGTGCCCGTGCTCGAGACGGGGACGGGCATCTGCCACGTCTATATAGATAAGGACGCGGATATGGAGAAGGCGCTTTCAATTATTGAGAACGCCAAGTGCAGCAGGCCTTCTGTGTGCAACGCGGCGGAGGTATGCCTCGTACACAGGGATACCGCAGAGCGGTTCCTGCCGAAAATGAAGGATCGACTTCAAAAGGTCGAACTCAGGCTCTGCCCCGAAGCGGCGAAGATCATCGCGGGAATACCCGCATCTGCGGACGATTTCGACACGGAGTTTTTGGACTATATTCTGGCTGTCAAGGTCGTGGGGGACGTTCGGGAGGCTGCGGATCACATTGCGGCACACTCCACGGGGCATTCGGAGGCGATCGTCACGGAAAATGCCGAAACGGCGCGGTATTTCGCGGAAAGCGTCGATTCGGCGGCGGTCTACGTGAACGCCTCCACGCGCTTTACGGACGGCGGCGAATTCGGCTTGGGCTGCGAGATGGGCATATCGACGCAAAAGCTCCACGCGAGGGGCCCCTTGGGGCTGGAGGAGCTTTGCGGATACAAGTACGTCATCACGGGCAATGGGCAGACGCGCTGAACGAGGCGCGGGCATTCGCCAAAGGAGCCGACGCGGATTTTTCTTTTTCCGCGTCGGCTCTGTCTATTATAGTGTAATCTTCCCGAGCACGACGGGGTGCGCCGCGCCCGTGACGGGCGGCATATTGCCGCACTTTTCGTGTACGCACTCGTTTGCAAGTATGACAAACGCCACCGCTTCCTTCGCGGCGCCGTCAAAGCCGATTTCCTCGTTGGTCAATATGGGCATGGAAAGGCGCGCCCTGAGCCGCCCCATGAGGTACGGGTTGTATGCGCCGCCCCCGCCTACGATCAGCATATCGGGCGTATCGGGGCAATGGTCGCGAAGCGCCCTTTCAATGCACAGCGCGGTGAAATCCGTGACTGTCGAAACGATGCCCTCCTCGCGGACGCACAAAAGCGCCGCGCGCCGCAGCAGGTTTTCCACATATTCCGCGCCGTACGCCTCGCGCCCCGTGGTCTTTGGGGGTGGAAGCGAAAGATAGGGATCGTCCTCCAGATAGCGCAAAAGCGGTTGGGAGATCGTGCCCGTTTTCGCGATCGCGCCGTCTATATCGAAGCGCATCTTGCCGCCCGTGATGTGGGAGACGACTTGATCTATAACCATATTGCCCGGCCCTGTGTCAAAGGCGTATACGTCCTCTTTCGCACAACCCTTGGGCAGGATCGTGATGTTTCCGATGCCGCCGATGTTTTGCAGGGCTATAGTCTTATCCGCTCTTCGGTAGAGCAGGTATTCCGCATACGGAACGAGCGGCGCGCCGAGCCCGCCCGCAGCGACATCGCGCACGCGAAAATCGCTTACGGCGGGGCAGCACAACGCCTCGGCGATGACGGACGCTTCCCCGAGCTGCAGCGTTCCCCTTACGGAATGTCCCAAATACGGCGTATCTTCGGGCGCGTGCCAAAGCGTCTGCCCGTGGCTCCCGACGAGGTCGATGTCCTTGGGCGAGATGCCCGCCTTTTCGCACACGGCGAGACAGGCATCCAGCGCGTACCGCCCAAAGAGGAAATTGAACAAGCACAGATCGCGCGACCCGCCCTCATCGCCGGATGCGAGGCGCAAAATTTCATTGCGAAACGTATCGTCATACGGGACGGATGCGAAGGCGACGAGCGCTGCCTTCGTATCCGTTCCGCAGCCCTCGATCCGCACGAACGCGGCATCCATACCGTCCGCGCTCGTGCCGCTCATGAGGCCGATGACGAGCTTCTCGCGTTTTTGTACAAGATTGTTCAACATAGTTCCTGCATCAGGCGTTGAGCATGTCGACGAGGGACTGCGCCTGCTCTTTGGTGAACGCGCCGCGCGAGAAACCGACCATCGCGCGAAGGGGGATGCTCGCCAGCATCTTGAACATGCCTTCGGCATCCAACCCCATGCCGCCTCCACCGCCTTCGCCCACGGTGTTCTGCATAAAGCCGTGTACCATCTTCTCGACGAATGCCTTGCCCTGCGGGTGTTTCATGACGTCGGAGAGCGGGGAATTCATCGTGTATACGATGGGGATGCTCCGAATCTGTTCGATTTCCACTGGTGCACAGAGCGCGATGTCCTCGCAGTTTTTCGCGATCAGGATTTCATAGGTGCCGCCCTCGATGTGCCAGTCCGAAAGCGCCATCTCCCAATACGCGAACGCGCGCATGTCGAGCGCGAAGGAGACCGTCTTCGTTGCGCCCGGCTCAAGCTCTACCTTGTCAGAGCCGTGCAGTTCGATCACGGGACGCGTGACGGTGGGCGAAACGGGGCGCACGTAGAGCTGCACGACTTCTTTGCCCTTGCATTTTCCCGTATTCGTTACGTCGACCGATACGTTCAGCACTTCGTCTGCCCGCATGCGCGCCCTGTCGAGGCGCAAATTGGAATACTCGAACGACGTATAGCTCAACCCAAAGCCGAACGGGAACAGCGTCGGGATGCGCTTGGTCACATAATAGCGGTAGCCGACGAACACGCCCTCCCTGTATTCGACATCGTGCTCGCCCGCGAAGTTGAGATACGAAGGGTTGTGCGCAAGGTCGCGCGGGAAGGTCTCCGCGAGGCGACCCGAGGGGTTGACCTTGCCGAACAGTACGTCCATGACCGCGCCGCCGGATGCCTGCCCGCCCAGATAGCTTTCGAGCAGCGCATAGGGCGCGTCCGCATATGGCACGAAGACGGACGATCCGTTCGCGAGCACGACGCACAGGGGTACGCGCTTCTCCAGGAGCGCCGCAATGAGCGCTGACTGATTTTCGGGGAGGAAGATGTGCGTCCTGTCATATCCTTCGGACTCGAACGCATCGGGAAGCCCCGCGAACAGCACGATGGCATCTTTGCCTTCGCACGCGGCGAGCGCTTCTTCCATGCGTTGCGCATCCGCCGCGCCGTCCAGGCGGTAGGCTTCGGCATAGGCGCAGCGGTCGGTATATTCGCCGACCGCGTCCAAGGCGGTCGTGACCTTCAGGGGATTGATGTGGCTGCTGCCGCCGCCCTGATAGCGCGGCGTCTTCGCGAAGGGGCCGAGGATGGCGATGTTCGCGCCCCTTGCAAGCGGCAGAATGCCCGGATTCTTGAGCAGCACCGCACAGTCGGCTTCCGTTTCGCGCGCGATCCTGTCGTGCTCCTCTGCGGAGAAGGTCGCGCCCTCGATATGCCTTTCGCAGGCGCGGAAGGTGATGTTCAGGATGCGCTCCACGGCGCGGTCGAGGATTTCCTCGTCCAGATCTCCGTTTTTGACCGCGTCCACGAGGATTTGGTCGTCATCGGGAACGGGGCCGGGCATCTGCAGTTCGAGCCCCGCCTTGATGGACTCCACCTTGTCGTTCATCGCGCTCCAGTCGGTCACGACGTAGCCGTCAAACCCCCATTCGTCGCGCAGCACCTGTGTCAGGATGAAGGGATTTTCGCAGGCGTATGTGCCGTTGATGCGGTTGTAGCTGCACATGACCGTCCATGGCTTTCCGCCCTTGACGGCAAACTCAAAGCTCGCGAGGTAGATTTCGCGCATGGTGCGCTCGTCCGCGACGGAGTTGCTAGACAGGCGGCAGGTCTCCTGGTTGTTCATGCAATAGTGCTTGAGCGATGTGCCCACGCCTCGCGACTGCACGCCGCGAATGTGCGCGGCTGCCATTTCGCCGGACAAAAGCGGATCCTCGCTGAAGTACTCGAAGTTGCGGCCGCATAGCGGCGACCTCTTGATGTTCGCGCCGGGGCCCAAGACCACGGCGACGTTTTCCTTCTGGCATTCCTCGCCGATCGCGCGCCCGACCTTTTCCACCAGCGCCCTGTCAAACGATGAGGCGAGCGCCGCAGCGGTCGGAAACGCGGTCGCGGGCACACTGCCGCCGATTCCCAAGTGGTCGCCGCCCTCCTGCTGCTTTCTGAGGCCGTGCGGCCCGTCCGTCACACAGACGGAGGGGATGTTCAGGCGCTGTATCCCCTTTAAGTGCCACGTATCCTTTCCCGAGCACATGCCCGCCTTTTCTTCGAGCGTCATTTGCGAAACCAATTCTTGGATCGTCATGCGAATTCCCTCCCATGTTCGATGTGTTCTTTCTTAATATTATATTCGACAAAAAAAGAAAAATCCCTGCAAAGAGACGGTTTTTATGGTATACTATCCGCATGGAAATGTGTATGTATCGTGAGGGAAAATACATGGCTGAAACGGCAGATAGGCGCTGCGTCATCATCGGCGGCGCGGAGATAAAAAACTATGAGGATGTGCGCAGATATCTCAAAGAAGATGACTATGTTGTCTTTTGCGACAGCGGATTAAGGCATATGGAAAGCCTGAATGTAAAGCCGAACCTCGTCGTCGGCGATTTTGATTCGCACGAAAAGCCGCATCTGGACATCGAAACCATCGTCCTGCCGCGCGAGAAGGACGATACGGACACCGTGTTCGCGGTAAAGAAAGCGCTTCGCAGAGGTATTTCGGATTTTCTGCTCATGGGCGTCGTCGGCAATCGATTGGACCACACCCTCGGCAATCTTTCGATTCTTTTGTATCTCGATTCGCTCGGGAAAAAGGGGTTCATCGTCGACGACTATTCCGAGATGGAGATCGTATCTAATGCGCCCGCCTATATCGGCGACAGCTACGCCTGCTTTTCTCTCCTCAACATTTCGGGGAAAGCGAAGGGTGTCAGCATTCGGCGCGCAAAATACCCGCTGGATGATGCGGAAATATCGTGCGAATATCAGTACGGCATCAGCAATGAGGTGCTTTCGGGTGAAACGGCGGAGGTAAGCGTGCGCGAGGGAAGGCTGCTTTTGGTCAAAAACCGACGCTTATAATCTAAGATTTGCGCCGTCGCGATGGTTGCGGAAATCGCGGCGGCTTCTTTTTTGCGCGCGCAAAAGCCAAGCACAACATTTTTGTTTTACGACGAATTAAACGCGGCCGTATTTGAATCGAATAATTGTCCGCTATACTGCAAACGATCACAAAAAAGGAGTGAAGACAATAATGAAGAAGTTTCTCTCGATCCTGATGATTTGCTGCCTGTTGTTGGCGGCCGTACCGGTGCTGGCGGAAGGTGACGCCGCAGTCGCGCCCAAGTACGTGTTCATGTTCATCGGCGATGGAATGGGCAACCCGCAGGTTACCGCGACGCAGTACTACATCGGCTCGCTGCAGAACTCGGATGCGACCATGCCCACGCCCGCACAGCTCTCCTTTACCGACTTTGACAGCCTGGGCATGGTGACGACTTACGACGCCACCTCCTTCTGCCCGGATTCCGCTTCCACTGCCACCTCCATGGCGTCCGGTGAGAAGACGCTCTCCGGCGTCATCAACTACAACGTCGACAAGACCGAATCCTTCAAGCTCATCACCGAGTATGCCAAGGAAGCCGGCAAGAAGATCGGCGTCATCTCCAGCGTCTCCATCGACCACGCGACACCCGCCGCGTACTATGCCAAGGTCGAAAGCCGCAAGCAGTATTACGACATCGCCGTGCAGGGCCTGACCGGCACCACGCTGGATTTCTACGCAGGCGGCGGGTTCCTCAATCCCGACGGCAAATCCACCAACGCGGAGACCGGCGAAACCTCCACGCAGGAGAACCTGTTTGACATCGCCGCCGCGAACGGCTGGACGTATGTGAACGACAACGAAGCGATTCGCAACCTGAACGCCGAATCCGGCCGCGTGCTGGCCATCAGCCCGATCCTGCAGGATTCCCAGTCCCTGCCGTATGAGATCGACCGCGTCCGCATGGAAGGCGAAGGACAGGACGTTCTGTCCCTGGCCGAGTTCGTGACCGCGGGCATCAACGTGCTCGACAACGACAACGGCTTCTTCATGATGTGTGAAGGCGGAAAGATCGACTGGTCCTGCCACGCCAATGATGCGGCGACCAGCATCCACGAGACCATCGCCTTCGCCGACGCCGTGCAGGTTGCGGTGGACTTCGCCGCCAAGCATCCCGAGGAGACGCTGATCATCGTCACCGCCGACCACGAGACGGGCGGCATGACCATCGGTTTCGCCACGACCGCGTATGATACCCACTTCGCGTACCTCGAGAACCAGAAGATCTCCTTCACGGATTTCGACAATGTGATCGCCACCCTGCGCGAGAACGGCGCTTCCTTCGAAGACGCGCTCGCGGAGATCGAAAAGTACTACGGCCTGACCACGAAGGCCGAACAGGATCTCACCCTCACCGAGGAAGAACTCTCCAAGCTTCAGGCGGCTTACGAGCATGAAGAACGAGGATGAGCGCGTAATCGGCGAGAACGAAGAGTATCTCTACGGCGGCTACGAACCGCTGTCCATGGCGGTATCGCACATCATCAACAACAAGGCCGGCCTGTCCTACACCTCCTACTCGCATACCGGACTTCAGATTCCCGTATACGCGACGGGCGTCGGTGCGGATGCTTTCAACGGCTTGTACGACAATACCGACATCTTCATTCGCACCATGGGCGCCATGAAGCTCAGCAAGTAACAATCGAAGACAGACTGCCAAGAGGCCGTCACGCATCGTGACGGCCTTAGTTATGAGGTTTGCATATGAAGATAAAGCGTAAGAGCAACTGGATTTTCTGCCTCGTAATGCTCGTGGTTTGCGGTGCGCTGTGCCTGCTGCCGGATGCCGTCACCAACACGACGTCGTCCATCCCGCGGGAAAAAGTGCGCGTAAATGCCGTGGACAACAGCGGCTTGTACCCGATCGGTATCGTGTATTCCGGCACACAGAACTGCTCGGTGACGATTTTGACCGGCGAGCATCGGGGAGAAACCGTATCGGCGACAAACTACCTCAACTCCGCGCTGGACAAGGACAAGCTCTACCTGCCGGGCGACATCGTGCGCGCCATGGTGCAGTCAAATGCCAAGGGGCTTTCAGTCACGTTGATAGACCACCAGCGCACGGAACTGACGTTGGGCGCGTTCGGCGTGCTGGCGCTGGCACTCATATTGTTTGCGGGCGTCATCGGCTGCGGCACGTTGATTTCTCTGGCAGGTACGGGAATCATCGTCTGGAAGGTATTGATTCCGCTGCTGCTTCGGGGGATCGATCCCATGTGGGCGTCTTTGATTACCGTCCTCATTTTGACCGCCGTGATCGATCTGTTGGTCGCAGGCTGGACGCGGCGCTGCGCCGTGGCGCTGTTGGGCTCGCTTTCGGGTACGCTCATCACCTGCGTTTCGGCGATCCTGCTTACAAATCTGTTCAAGCTCGACGGCGGCGATGCGCCCTATCTCGTGCCGCTCCTGTCGCAGTCATCTCTCACGCTGAACCCGAAAAACCTGTATATCGGCATGGTGTTTCTGGCTAATTCCGGCGCGCTTATGGATTTAAGCATCGATATTGCGGTGTCCTGTGAAGAAATCTGCTACCACAAGCCGGACATCTCCCGCGCCGCACTTTTGAAAAGCGGAATGCTGACCGGACGCGGCGTTCTCGGAACGATGACGACGACACTCATGCTCGCCTACTCCGGAAACTACCTGTCCATGCTGATGTATTTTGCGGGACAGGGCACGCCGATCCTCGATGTAATCAACCTGAAATATGTTGCGGGCCCCATTGTCAATACGATCGTCGGCAGCTTCGGCCTGGTCGTGGTCGCACCGCTGACCGCGATATATGCCGCGTTCATCTTTGCGGGTAAAAAGACGGGTGCGCATGCAATAACGCGATAGGGCTTCGCAAAAATGCGTATCGGTTCTTCAAATACAAGCCCGACGGTGTGCAAACGCGCATGCGGTCGGGCTTTGTTACATAGAAAAAATCTGCATTGCGGCGCTTTTTGTGGTATAATAGCAAAAAAGGAGGGAACTGCATGACGCCAAAGAAAATTTTGGAGGAAACGCTGCGGCAGGGAATACGCGAATGCATTTTTACCGCGGGCTGCGCGGCTGTCGGGGCAAGGGATGATGTGTTTGGGACAACCTGCGTAGGGCACGCCCCGCTGCCCGAGGACGCGCCGACTAACGAACATACGAAATTCGACATGGCATCCCTGTCCAAAATACTGGGGCCGACGATGATCGCGCTCAAGGCGCTGGAGGACGGGACGCTGTCGCTCGACGAAACGATTGGCGATTTTCTGCCGGAGGTGCCACTGGACAAGCGGGACATCACCGTAAAAATGCTGATGCCGCACTCGGCGGGCTTTGAGGCACATTTCCGCATGGACCAGATGCTTGATTCGCCCGAGGAAGCGCTGCCATTGCTCTTGCGCCATCCGCTCGCGGAAAAGCCGGGCACTGTGCCGATTTATTCGTGCATGGGGTACATCACGTTCGGCAAGATGCTCGAAAGGCGGTTCGGAAAGCCGCTTAAGGTGCTTGCGAAAGAGCGCGTGTTCGAGCCGCTCGGCATGGCGGAAACGACCTATTGCCCTGACGCGGGGAGCATCTGCGCGGCGACGGAGATCGACCCAAGTACGGGGAACCCCATAATCGGCGTCGTACACGACGAAAACGCGCGCTTTCTGGGCGGCAATTCGGGAAACGCGGGCGTATTCATGCCGCTCATCGACGGAATACGCTTTGCAAAAATGCTCTCCGGCATGGGACAGGGCTTTCTGTGGCGCGAGACGATGGAAACGGCGATTCATAATTACACAAAAGGGCAGGACGAGCATCGCGGGCTCGGCTTTCAGATCGCGGGTACGGAGCTCTGCTTTTTCAGCGACAGGGTGCCGGATACGTGCTTCGGGCATACGGGCTTCACGGGAACGAGCATGCTGGTCGAGCCGGAGACGGGCTTCTGGGTAGTGCTTCTCACAAACCGCGTCTATCCCACAAGGGAATCGTCGAAGATGTTTCCGTGGAGGCGGAAGCTGCACGGCGATCTGTGGGAGGCATACAGGCAATAAAAAAAGCGGGCGAAAGCCCGTTTTTTTGCAGACTGGGG
>CAYFRC010000062.1:4774-9700 GCA_964345325.1 uncultured Oscillospiraceae bacterium | reverse complement strand
AATGCGCACGGAGCGCATAATACAGGAATCGCTTACCTAATTGGCCGCGGCGTCAGACGTGATCCGTATGAAGCGGCAAAATGGAATACATTTGCCGCCGAACATGGCCACGAAAATGCGCAGTTCAATCTCGCAAGGCAATATGCGAGCGGAGACGGTGTACGAAAGGATGTGGAGCAAGCAATGTATTGGCTGCGGGAAGCAGCAGCCAATGGGCACCCGCAAGCAATTGCTTTCATGCGACAGAATGGGGAAATGTAGTACAAGGGATTCTATGAAAAAGAAGGAGTTTTTATTATGGCAAGGTGTGCAAGGTGCAACAGGTTCATGTTCTTTTCCTCGCAGAGTGGTTATTGCAAGAATTGCGACATTCAGATTCTCAATGAAAACGCCGAAAAGCAAAGGATGGCTCGGGAAGAGGCGGAAGAACGCCAGCGCAAGGCAGAAGATGAACGGAAAGCCGAAGCTGAATATCAAAAAGGGCTGCAGCTGTTTCGTTCGTCTGTTGATTCTGACATTGCAAAATCCTTCCCGCACTTCATGAATGCGGCGGAATTGGGACATGCATTAGCGCAAACGCAGGTTGGCGGTATGTTTAGGGACGGAATTGGTGTAACCAAGAACATTGACAAGGGAACAGAGTGGACGCGGAAGGCAGCCGATCAAGGGTGCGGAATGGCTGAAAGTAACCTTGCGGCGCAATATCTTTGGGGTCTCGGTGTGCCAAAGGATGTCCGTACGGCGGCGGAACTCTACCAGCGTGCATCAGACCATGGCGACGAATATGCGCAGTGGATGCTTGGAAAACTGTACTTATCCGGTGATGGTGTTCCTAAAGACGAGGGAAACGCCCGCGCGATGTTCCTGAAAGCTGCCAAGAATGGTAGCAGGGAGGCTCTGTTTGATTTAATAGGCGATGAGGAACGGATGAATTGTTCCGGACGTAAACAATGCATAGCGACATTAAAAGAGGAATTCGAAGCTGCTTTCAGTTTCATGAAAAAGCACATCCGGCTTAAAGATGCTGACAGCAATGACGTATTGTTTAGTAAAAGCGCGAAGGAATTGGTCAAGAAACTCGGGATAGAAGGAGACTACATAAACGATGTTGTAGCTCTAAAAAGAGCCGGGAAATATGTGAAAGCAAGCAGAGGATATATGCTGGTTACAATAGACACAGGCGAGCTTCTTTCATCGGTTACTGCCGGATGGATTAAGGTGTTGGCTGCTGCTGGAGATGTCGAAGATGCCATCGCACTCGG
The DNA here is from genome assembly GCA_964345325.1 of uncultured Oscillospiraceae bacterium. Classification (GTDB taxonomy): domain Bacteria; phylum Bacillota; class Clostridia; order Christensenellales; family Aristaeellaceae; genus CAYFRC01. The sequence goes on along the minus strand of CAYFRC010000062.1, from coordinate 8,438 downwards.
AAAGTATGTGTTAGATGGTATCGAAGTTGGAAGTAAGCCTACCGTCTCATGGCTGCTGATTAGGGTAAACATCGAGACCCTCCTTAGTCTAATCAGTAATCAAGATTGGAACGGATTGGCGTCGCGCTGCAATGAAGTTGGCGGAGGCTTTGGCGATCCCATCAAGCTTGAAGATATCGATGTATATGCGAAGCTGGGCAGGTAAAGAGACGAGATTTCTTGTCTAAAAATATCCGAAGTGGGAAGGAGGCTATGGAACATAGATTATAAATAGAGAGTATAGAGCGTACTCAAATCTGCTTAAGTAGAGTAAAACTATTGTCGAGCATTATTGCCATGATGAATATGCTACGAAATGGTGAATTACTTTCATGGGATGGAGCTGTAAGTATTCATGGAAAGGTATTGTATGCTATCTACTGCTATATAATTAGAATATTAGGCGTTGGATACATTATGTTTCAAATGAGCAGAATGGATTCTGACGGCAAGACGATTGTGCTCCGTATCTTCTGCCTCTAACAGGCTTGTAGTATGGCGATTTTAGAAGCTGGCCATATATCCGGAAGAAACAAGAGCGCCTTTTGCCGTGCCGAAGGATGGCAAACTGACGCCGCGATGTCATACATACTGATTCTGATTCGAAAGATACTAATGCTGTTTTGACGTAGGAAAGGAATGAAATAATGATTCTGACGGGCGAAGTGGTTCACGGGCGCGGCGTTGGCCGCACGATGGGGTTTCCCACCGCAAACTTACGCTGCGACCTGCCCGAGGGCGTTCGCCTCGGCGTGTACGCGGCATGGATCGATGCGGAGGGAGGGCGCTACGGCTGCGTGCTCAACATCGGTCGTCGCCCCACATTTCCCGGCGACGGCATCAGCGTGGAGGCGAACCTCATCGGATTTTCCGGGGACCTGTACGGCCAAAATGTGCGCATCGAAACGGTGCGCTTTTTGCGGGAGGAAATACGGTTTGCGAATGCAGACGAACTTGCGCGGCAGATCGCTTCTGACTGTGAAACCGCCGCGCAAGTACTGCATATAGACATAGCGCCCTTTCAGAAAAGGATTGACAAAGGACGTTCGCCTGCTATAGAATAAGGTATAGCAATTTTTTACAAAAAAAGGCGGCAAGGGAGAGGATTCCGTGGCACAGGCATTGGCATTTCATCCGGTTCCGCACGAATTCGGCACGCAGATACTCGAAGACGGGCGCGTCCGTTTTTCGATGAAGGCGGAGGGCGCGAAAACCGTATCCGTCAAGGTGCCGGATATGGAGCTTCCCCTCACCAAGGGCGAGGACGGCGTGTTTCGCGGCGAATATCCGATCAAAGAGGGCTTCCATTACCTCTTTTGGAACGTGGACGGCGCGGACGTGCTTCACCCGGGCAGCGACATCGGCTTCGGTTATACAAGGCCCGTAAACTTCATCGACGTGCCCGCCAAGGACGGAGGTTTCTACGCGATTCGCGACGTGCCGCACGGGAGCGTTGCGCGCGAGTTTTTCCCCTCGACGGTCACGGGCGAAACCGATACGGTGCTCGTCTATACGCCCTACGAATACGCACTGCATCCCGAAAAGCGGTACCCCGTGCTCTATCTGCAGCACGGCTACGGCGAAAATGAGACGGGGTGGGTCTGGCAGGGCAAGATCAATTTCATTTTGGACAACCTGATCGCGGACGGTAAGTGCGCGCCCATGCTCGTCGTAATGGCGGACGGCATGGTGCAGAAAAACGGCGCGCTCGAAAACATGCTGTTTCCCGCGCTTTTGACAAAGGACATCATCCCCTTCGTCGAGGGAAGATACCGCACGATCCCGAACAGGCTCTCCCGCGCGATGGCGGGGCTCAGCATGGGCTCCATGCAAAGCTGCGTCACCGCATTTACGCACCCTGAGCTGTTCGCGTGGATCGGGCTGTTTTCAGGCTTTATGCGCAACTGGAGGGAATCCGGGCAGCCGCACCTCGCCTATCTGGACGATGCGGAGCGTTTTTGCCGCGATACGAAGCTGTTTTTCCGCGCGATGGGGAAGGACGACCCGTATTACCATGTATTCGCGGAGGACGACGAAATCCTCGAACAGAAGGGCATCCCGTCCGACAGGCGTATCTATGAAGGCGTACACGACTGGCAGGTTTGGCGCATGTGCGCGCGGGATTTCCTGCCGCTCCTGTTCCGATAGGGAAGGGAGGATGCTTCGTGGCAAGGGAGAGCGCGCACGAAAAGACGCTGCGCCTGATCGAAACGGAGATTCCGCTGTGGGAAGAGGGGCGCACCGTCGCGGGGATTGACGAGGTGGGGCGGGGGCCGCTCGCGGGTCCCGTCATGGCGTGCTGCATCATTATCCCGCGGGAAAAGCTCGTGGACGGCGTGGACGATTCCAAAAAGCTGTCGGAGAAAAAGCGCGAAGAATTATACAGGCTTTTGCTTGAAAATGCGGACTACGTGCGCGTCGCGACCCTTGAGCCCGAGGAGATCGACCGCGTGAACATCCTGCAGGCGACCAAAATTTGTATGGAGGCGTGCGCGAAGGACGCGAAGGGCGCGTTTTTCCTCATAGACGCGGTGACGGGGCTGCATCTTCCCGGCGAAAGCCGATCCATCGCGCACGGGGACGCGCTGAGCTATTCGATTGCCGCCGCGTCGATCGTCGCGAAGGTCGCGCGGGACGACATCATGCGCAAGATGGATGCGCTCTACCCCGAATACGGCTTTGCGAAAAACAAGGGCTACGGCACGCGGGAGCACATCGAGGCAATCCGCAAATACGGGATCACCCCCATACACAGAAAGAGCTTTCTGGGCGGCATCTGCCCGGAGCTTTTATGAAGCGGGAGCGGCGGGGCGCGGGCTGGGAACGCGCCGCCGCGATGTATTTGGAGGAGCACGGCGCGACGGTTCGCGAACTGAACTATGCCGTTTTGGGCGGGGAGATCGATATCATCTGCGAAATGGACGGCTTTCTCGTGTTCTGCGAGGTGAAGCAGCGGTTTAACGCGCGGTACGGCACGGCGGCGGAGGCGGTGGATGCGGGAAAGCGGCGCCGCATCCGCAGGACGGCGGCTGAATACCTGCGCGGGCAAAGGAACCGCCTTCCCGTGCGGTTCGACGTGATCGAAATCACGGAGGAAGGCCTGCGCCACAAAAAAGGGGCTTTTGCCGATGCATAGGCACCGGAGGGGACTATGAAAACACGAAAAACGATTTGGATGCTGCTCGCGCTGTGCCTGTTGTTTGCGCTGCCTTCCCATGCGGAGGGAAACCTGCTCGCAAACGGCGGGTTCGAGGACGGGGAAATATCGTGGCTTCGGGATATGTGGAACGGCGATACGGGCGTATCGTATCTTGCGATCTCGGAGGACGCCTACAGCGGCAAATACTGCGCGATGGTGGAGAACGTCGACTTAAACGACGCGCGGTACGTGCAGGAGGTATCGGTTCAGCCGGATACGCTGTATCGAATTTCCTGCATGGTGCGGGCAGAGGGCTGTGGCGAGGACGCGAAGGGCGCAAACATCTCCGTCAAGGGCACGTTCGCGTCGAGTGAATCCGTATACGATACGGGAAACGGCTGGACAAAACTCGAACTGTACGGCATCACGGGCGAAAAGCAGACATCGCTCACCGTGATGGCGCGTGTCGGCGGATATAGCTCCGTA
>CAYFRC010000062.1:586-4764 GCA_964345325.1 uncultured Oscillospiraceae bacterium | reverse complement strand
GCAAGGCGTGGTTTGACGACTTTGCAATGTGCGAAGCGGACGATGTGCCGGGTGACATCCTGCCCTACAGCTTTGACATCCCGACCTATGCGGACGAGGAGGGCGAAGACATAGGCGCGGAAGCGGAGAAAGCGCCGTCCCCTCTAACGGGCGCGCTGTTTTTGCTTGCGCTGAACGGGGCGTTTGTCTGTTTTTGTGCGCTGCTCTTTTTTGCGTACCGGCGGGGGCGCATATCGATGGGGCGCGGTGTGGCGATCGCACTGCTTTCGGCAGCGATGCTGCTCAGGCTCTTCCTCGCGGTGCTCGTGCGCGGGTACGGCGTGGATATGACGGATTTCATGCTGTGGGCGCAGCGGCTCGCCGAGACGGGCGCATCGGGCTTTTACAGTGCGGAGTATTTCTGCGACTATCCGCCGGGCTATCTGTGGGTGCTGATGCTCGCGGGAAAGATTAATGGTCTCTTTGGCGGCGCGTACAATACGAGGCTGTTTTGGCTCCTCGTCAAGCTCCCCGCGATTCTTGCGGACGGCGCTTCGGCGTGGCTCTTGATTAGGATCGCGGAAAAGCCGCTGGGCGAAAGGCCCGCGCGGATGCTCGGCTGCATGTACGCGCTCTGCCCCGCCGTGTTCGTCAATTCGGCGGCGTGGGGGCAGATCGATGCCCTGCTCGCGCTGCCGCTGCTCCTTGCGATGCTTCTGGCGGTGAAAAAGCGGTGGGAGTTCGCGCTGCCTGTGTATGCGGTTTCGGTGCTCGTCAAGCCGCAGGCGCTGATGTTCGGCCCCTTGGCGCTGTTTGTCCTCGTGTGGGAGGCATTCTTTGCCAAGCTCCGCGTCGTGGGCGGCGCGGGGAACGTCCGCATCACGGAGACGGACGACCGAGAGAAAGCATATGTTCGCATGGGGATCGGCATCGCCTTAAGCGCCCTCGCTATGTGCGCCGTTGCGCTCCCGTTCGTTGTGCGCCTTCCCGATGACGCGGGCGCGAAGGGCATCGCCTTCCTCTGGCGACTGTACGGGAACACGATGTCCACATACAAATACATCACCGTCAATGCGTGCAACCTGTATACCCTCTTAAACCTCAACTGGAGCCCGATGGAAAGCCACCCGTACCTCGCGGCATTTGCATATGCCATGCTGGGGCTTTCCGTAGCATATGCCTGCTTCCTCTACGCAAAGTCCGCGCGGCGGGAGCGGATATTCCTGGCGGCTGCGACGTTCCTTGTCGCCGCATTCGCGTTCGCGCCGATGATGCACGAAAGGTATCTGTTCCCTGCGCTGCTGCTGCTCTGCGCGGCATATGCCGCCGACCGCGATGTGCGCATCTTGATCTCCGCGCTCGTCGCCGCGTTTGCACTCGGCATGAACGAGATGCTCGTGCTGCAAAACGACTATTTGATCGCAAGCCTCGGCAGGATGAACGCCCTCGTCTCCGCGCTGAACGTCCTGAACGCGCTGCTGATACTCTGGACGGCATACGACATCTGCGTCCGCGAAAAAATCTATTCCTTCACGAGGATTTACGCGCCCGCGCGGGAGCGGAAAATCGAACTTTCGAACCTGTTTCGCCCGACGAATTACCGCGTTGGCTTCAAGGAATTGGACGCGATCCTCCTTTCCGCGCTGACGCTCCTCTACGGTTTTGTGGCGTTTTGCAACCTGGGCTCTTTGACGGCGCCGCAGACCGCGTGGACATCCTCCGCTGCGGGGGAAACGCTCACGTTCGACATGGGCGAAGCCCTTTCCCTCAAGGGGACGTATTACGGCGGCATCTGCACCACCTCTTTCGACGTGGAATATTCCATAGACGGGGAGGAATGGACGGAAAAGGCAGATGCAGGGTACGGGCAGGGCGAAATCTTCCGCTGGAAATGGCTTTCTGATGACCCTGTCGAGGCGCGCTACGTGCGCTTCACCGCGCATCGGGGAGGGCTGATCCTCTACGAAGCCGCGTTCCTCGGCGAGGACGGCGCGCCCCTTCCCGTATCCTCCGTATATGCCTACGGGGGAAGTGAGGAGCGGGCGACCGACCCGAAATCGCTGTTGGACGAGCAGAGCATCGTGCCCGCCGCGCCGAGCTGGTACAACGGCACCTATTTCGACGAGATTTACCACGCGCGCACGGGGTACGAGTTGCTGCACGCCCAACCCAATTACGAATGGACGCATCCGCCGCTCGGAAAGCTGTTCATCGCGCTGGGGATCGAGATGTTCGGCATGACGCCCTTCGGCTGGCGGTTCATGGGCGCGCTGTTCGGGGTGCTCATGATCCCTGCGATGTACCTTCTCGCAAAGCAGCTCACCAAGCGCACGGAGATCGCGTTCGTTGCGGCGTTTCTGTTTGCGACAGACTGCATGCACTTCACGCAGACGCGCATCGCGACGATCGACACCTTCGTGGTGTTGTTCGTCATGCTGCAATATTTGTTCATGTTCCGCTATTTGCAAATGAGCTTTTACCGGCAGCGGCTCATGCGGACGCTGGTGCCGCTCGCGCTCTCGGGCGTCATGATGGGGCTGGGCATCGCGTGCAAATGGACGGGCGCATACGCGGGGCTGGGGCTTGCGGTATTGTTCTTTATCTCGCTCGGCAGGCGCATCTACGAGGCGGCGTACAGCGCGAAACATATGGGCGAATTGGACGGCGAAGCAAAGAAGATCGGGCAGCGCGCGGTCAAGACCGCCGCGCGAAACATTGCGCTCACGCTATTATGGTGCGTGCTGTTCTTCGTGATCGTGCCGTGTCTGATCTACTATTTCTCCTACCAAAGGCAGATGATTCCGGAGGGCGGGCTTTCCGTTCGGGGCGTGTGGGATTTGCAGGTGGAGATGTTCAACTACCACAACGGGCTTTCGGGCGATACGCACAGCTTCCGCTCGCCGTGGTACGAATGGCCGCTCATCGTAAAGCCCATGTGGTACTATACGGGCTACGACTATACGCCGTATGAAATCGTCTCCTCGATCTCCTGTATGGGAAATCCCGTCACGTGGTGGGGCGGCGCACTCGCGATGGCTGTTGTCTTGGTTGGCACGATATCCTTCGCGCGGCGGGACAGGCGCTATCGCGCGGTCGCCATTGGGTTCCTCGCGCAGTATGTGCCGTGGATCTTCGTGGCGCGCTCGACGTATATCTATCACTATTTCGCGAGCGTGCCCTTTATCATCCTTGCCACGGCGCTGTTGTTTGACGGCGCGCGCAAGTACATGTCAAAAAAGTGGTACAGGGCGCTGCTGATTCTGTATTGTTCGCTTGCGCTGTTGCTGTTTGTGTTCTTCTACCCCGTCGCATCGGGGCACGAGATGGCGAGGACATACGCGCAGCTCCTCAGGTGGTTCAACTGGTACAACTTCCGATGAAAAAGCGGGCAACCGCTTTTTTCTCGCCCGCGCATGAATATATATCCTGTTAAATGTATAATTATGCGTGAAAATGCTTGACAAAGCCGCTGTTTTCTGCATATAATACGCATAAACGACTTTTTGCAGGGAGGCGACCGGAATGGCGCGGGTGTTTATAGACGGCAGCGCAGGTACGACGGGGCTCAGGATTCGGGAGCGGCTTTCGGAGCGACGGGACATCGATGTGATCGCGCTCTCGGAAGAAAAGCGAAAGGATACCGCCTCTCGGCGCGAGGCGCTGAACGAATGCGACATCGCGTTTTTGTGCCTTCCGGACGCCGCTGCGATAGAAGCGGTTTCGCTCATCGAAAACGGCAACACGAAGGTGATCGACACCTCGACCGCGCACCGCACGGCGGCGGGCTGGGTGTACGGGTTTCCGGAGCTGAAGGGCTTCCGCGAAAAAATCGCATCCTCCAAGCGCATCGCAAACCCGGGCTGCCACGCGAGCGGGTTTCTCGCGCTGGTGGTGCCGCTGGTGGAAGAGGGCATCCTCTCGCCCGATGCGCAGCTCACCTGCTTTTCGCTCACGGGCTATTCGGGCGGCGGCAAGAAGATGATCGCGGAATACGAAGCCGAAGGCCGCGACCCGCTGCTGAATGCGCCGCGCCAGTACGGCATAGGCCAGCAGCACAAGCACCTAAAGGAAATGGGCGCGATCGCGCGCCTTTCGACGCTCCCGGCGTTTTGCCCCATCGTCGCGGATTTTTACAGCGGCATGGAGGTCACGGTGCCGCTCTTCCAAAAGAACATCGAAGAGGTGCGCGCGGTATACAG
>CAYFRC010000062.1:0-576 GCA_964345325.1 uncultured Oscillospiraceae bacterium | reverse complement strand
GTGGTACAATGGGGCAATCGTGCATTACGACGAGGGCGCGGACGAGGGCGGCTTCCTCTCCGCGGCGGCGCTTTCGGGGCGCGACGATATGCAGATACTGGTTACGGGAAACGATGAACGGCTGCTTTTGACGGCGCGGTTCGACAACCTCGGAAAGGGCGCATCGGGCGCGGCGATCCAGAATATGAACATCCTCCTCGGTTTGGACGAGGCGGAGGGACTGACGACGGGAGGCAAAACGATATGAAGACGATTTCGGGCGGCGTGTGCGCTGCAAAGGGGTTTACGGCAAACGGCATCCATTGCGGGGTTCGCAAGAATAAGGTGAAAAAGGACTTGTCATTGATTTTCTCCGAGGTGCCTGCAACGGCGGCGGGCGTGTATACGACGAACCTTGTGAAGGGCGCGCCGCTCCTTGTGACAAAAAAACACATCGCAAACGGATACGCGCAGGCGATTCTCTGCAACAGCGGAAATGCGAACACCTGCAATGCCGACGGCATCGAGATCGCCGAGGGCATGAGCAGGTTGGCGGCGGAGGCACTGGGTATCGCGCCTGAGGACGTGGTCGTCGCC
>CAYFRC010000061.1:3626-9702 GCA_964345325.1 uncultured Oscillospiraceae bacterium | reverse complement strand
GGCGTATCCGTCATCGTGGAAGATGCGGGCGATTCCTCACTGGGCGATTATCCCGCGTCCATCTTCGTGGACGGCGTGGAATACGACGAAGAAGCCCTGAAAAAAGACATCGCGGGCGAGGGCTGGAAGTGGAAGTATGAAGAGTGGAAGCTCACGCTTTCCGGCTACGAGGGCGGGGACATCGTCTTTGGCGACATCGCCATCATCGAACTGGCCGAAAAGACCAAATCCGCCATATACGGCTGCCTGAAGAGCGCGGACGCGATCCGGATTTCCGGAAAGGGCACGCTGAACATATACAATCAACTGCCCGTGCTCGTCGAAAAGCGCCCCGAAGAGGAGATTACGGAGCCGTATAAGGCCGCTGTTATCGCCAAGGAACTGACCGTCTCCGGGCGCGCGCACCTCTTTGTCGAATCGGATACGAAGGGCATCTCCGTGAAGAAGGAGTGCAACATCGAGGGCAAGCCTTCCCTCACCATACATGCCGCGACCAAGGCGGTTTCCGCGAAGGCGCTGTATATCGACGGCAAGAAGCGCACGAAGGTCAAAAAGACGCTGGTGGTCAAAAAAGGCAAATACAAAAAAGCCAAGAATTGAGAGCGGAGGTAGTTCGCTTGACGGGGAAAAAGACGGCCCGCGCCGCACTGTATGTGACGCTCGTGGTATTTGCGAGCAAGGGTGTCGGCTTCATTCGCGATATGATTTGCGCCGCCTATTTCGGAACGGGCGCGGAGTACGATGCCTTTGTTTCGGCATACGGTTTATTTTTCGTGCCGGTGCTTTTGATTAGCTCCTGCATCACATCCACCATCATCCCCATGTATATCGATGCGCGGGACAACGAAGGTCCGCACGCCGCCAACCGCTTTGCAAGCAATGTCATCAACATGTCGTTTTTTGTGGGCGTTGCGGCGTGCCTTTTGATGCTCCTTTTCGCGCTGCCGTTGACGAAAATCGTCTATCCCGGCTTTTCGGAGGAGAAAATCGCCCTCACCGCGCATCTCATGCAGATCATGCTGCCCTCGCTCGCGTTTGTGGCGGTTTCCATTGCATTGTCCGCCATTTTGAGTGCGAATAACCGCTTTGTTGCGTCCCAGCTCACGGGGTTCCCGCTCAGCTTTGCGTGGATGCTCGCCACGATCCTGTTTTCCGAGCGGTTCGGCATTCGGGCGCTGGCGTTGGGCGCGTGCGCGGCGGGGCTGCTCGAAATGCTCGTGCTCATCCCCTTCTTGCGCGGCAAAATGCAATACACCCTGCGCATCGAAAGGAGCGACCCGCGGCTTCGCCACATGCTCGTTCTCGCGATTCCCGCGATGCTGGCGATGGCGGTGAACGAATTGAACCACCTGATAGACCGCTCGATCGCGTCGTCCCTCAACACGGGCGACATCTCTGCGATGAACTACGCGTTTCGCCTGATTACCTTTGCGCTGGGCATCCTGTCCACGCCCGTCAACACGGTGCTGTTTTCCGGCATGAGCAAGAAGGCGGCGGCGAAGGACATCGCGGGCGTAAAGGCGCTCTCCATGGAGAGCATGGAAGTATTGGCGATGTTCGCATTCCCCGCGACGGTAATCGGCATCGCGTTTTCGCGGGATTTGATCGAACTGGTGTACCAAAGGGGCAGGTTCGACGTGCAGTCCACGTACATCACCTCTATGATTTTTTCGATGTACCTCGCGGGGCTGTTCTTCTATACGCTGCGCGATATGTTGAGCCGCACGTTCCATTCGATGAAGGATACGAAGACGCCCCTCATCATGGCGTGCGCGACGGTCGCCGTCAATGTGGTGCTGAATTTGCTGCTGTCCCGCGTCATGGGGGCGCCGGGGCTTGCGCTTGCGACGAGCATCGCTTCCGTCGTCGGCGTGCTGCTGCTGTTTATAAGCCTGAGGCGCAGGTGCGGCGCGCTGCACGCGAAGGCATCCTTTGTCGAACTCGGGAAAATGGCGCTCGCTTCCGCCGTTACATACGGCGCGGCGCGCCTGTTGGACGACCTTATCCATTGGCACGGCGCGCTGCCGCTCATCGCAAAGCTTCTGGTGGTGGGCATTGTCTCGCTTTCGGTATACGGGGGGCTCTTGTACGCGCTGCGCGTAAAAAGGCTTTCGTTCCTCAAAATGCTGGTCAAACGATGAGAACGACATCGATTTTATAAGGAGGCGGTTTTCATGAAGAAGGCATTGGTCGGCTATCAGGTGTATTCCGCGCGCGCGGAGGCGGAAAAAGATCTGCGCGGTGTGCTGGAGCAGATCAAGAAGATCGGCTACGACGGCGTGGAGTTCGCGGGCTTTTACGGACACGCGCCCGAGGATGTGAAGCGCATGGTCGACGAGGTCGGGCTGGTTCCGATTTCCTCGCACTACCCGTGGCAGCTCATCGAGAAGGACATGTACATGGCGATCTCCATCCACAAGACGATCGGCTGCAAGCACATCGCAATCCCCTATCTGGACGAGGCGACGCGCCCGGGCAGCGCGGGCTTCTCCAAGACGCTGCGCAACATTTACAAGTTCGGCGCGCTGTGCAGGGGCGCGGGGCTTACGCTCATGTACCACAACCACGATTTTGAGTTTCAGAAGGTCTCCGGCGAATATGGATTGGACTTTTTGTACAACGCCGTGCCCGAGGAATACCTCGTGACGGAAATCGACTGCTGCTGGGTGAAATACGCGGGCGAAGATCCTGCCGCCTATATCCGCAAGTACGCAGGGCGCTGCCCGATCGTCCACCTGAAGGACTATGTGGGCGTCAAGGGCGGCAAGCAGCCCTACGACCTGCTGAAGTCTGACGGCGAAGGCGCGTCCGACGGCGGCTCCGATGCGGAAGTGGCGTTCGAGTTCCGCCCGGTAGGCCACGGCTGCCAGGACGTGAAGTCGCTCATCGATGCGGGCATCGAATCCGGCGCGAAGTGGTTCATCGTGGAGCAGGACCTCTCCCTGACCCGCCCGCCGCTCGAGGCCGCGAAGATGTCGCTCGAAACCATTCGGAATCTGGGCGTATAAGGCGCTTTGATGCAAGACGGATAATAAAAAAGGGACACTCAACGGGTGTCCCTTTTTGGACGAAGGGGATGGGATTTGCTTGCAGGTGACGTGGCAAATGGCGCTGCTCGTTTTGCCGATGGTGTTTTTGGCGGCGTGCGTCGATGCGATCGGGGGCGGCGGCGGGTTGATTTCGCTGCCGGTGTATCAGGCTGCGGGGCTTCCGTATGACTTGGCATCGGGCACGAACAAGTTCTCCGCGATGTTCGGGACGCTCTCGGCGACGGTCAAATACGGGCGCGGCGGCTGCATCAAATGGAAACAGGGGCTGATCGCCGTGGCAGGGGCGATTCCTGCCGCGTGGCTCGGCGCGACGGCTGTCAGCGGACTGAACGAAAAGGTGAAGCAGGTGATGCTGCTCGTGCTGCTGCCGCTGGTGGCGATCGTGCTGCTCGGCAAAAAGACGCTTCCCACCAAATCTCAGCCCGAAACGCCCGCGCGGCTGTGGGGCTGCCTCGCCGCGGGGCTGCTCATCGGGTTTTACGACGGCTTCTTCGGCCCCGGCACGGGCACGCTGCTGATCCTGCTTTTGATTCGCTGGGCAGGGATGGACGCGGTTTCCGCCTCGGGCACGGCGAAATTGGTAAATCTCTCCTCGAACCTCTCCGCGCTCGCGAAGTGGATCGCGAGCGGCAACGTGCTGTTTGCGCTCGCGATACCCGCCGCGTGCTGCAGCATCGCAGGCGGCTTCATCGGCTCAAAAATCGCGATGAAGCGGGGCGCAAAGGCGATACGCATCGTGATGCTGTGCGTACTGGCGCTGCTGATTGGAAAGATGGCGTACAGCCTCATTGTGGGACAGTGAGATTCACCCTGTGATTTTTTTGAAGAGCTCCCCAAACAGCGCATCGCGCTGTATGTGGTACACATAGGCGCACAGCGACCTTCGCGGATCCCGCCCCCAGTGGTGATCGTATTCGGGGATCGGCGTGGGTTCGAGCCGCGAGAGCATGAAGCGGTCGTTTTCGTTCAAAAGCCAGCCGACGGCGGTCACGTCCCAAATGGGGCGGCTCCATGGCCGTCCCGCCGCATAGCTGTTCGCCTCGGCGATGGTCATCTCCTGCAGATAGTGGGCGAGCGGGTTTTTGCCCTTGAGCCAGTGTTCGAGCTCCGGCCCCGTGGTCGTAAACGCGCTCACCACACCCATGCACGGCAGCATGACGAGAGGGCAGCCGCAGCCGAATACGACGCGCGCGGCGGAGACATCCTGCTGGCAGTTGAATTCGTGGTTGTCGTGCCAATCGAGCGAGTGCCCGCCGAGCCACACGACGACGATTTTCTCCGCGATCGCGGGATTCAGCAGAATCGCGCTCGCGACATTGGTGATCGCGCCGATCGCGACGACGTACAGCGGCGTATCCGTGGAATACTCCATCGCGAGGCGCGCGATTTCCCGCGCGGCGGGCGAATCGACGGGCGTTTCCTCGTTCGGCAGGTACTCCTTTGAGCCGCGAAATACGGGCACATCCTCTCCCGCGAGCTTCAAAAGCTTCAGAATTTCGTCGTAGCTCTTTTCCATGCCGTCCTCGGGACCGACGGAGCGGGGGTTCCAAAACGGCGCGGCGCAAAGCGCCTTTACGGTCATCTTCTCCTTCGACCGGATCGCGAGGGAGATGGCGAACTGGTCGTCGATCTCGTTGTAGGCATCCGTGTCGAGCACCATGTCGATGTGCCCCGCAGGCGCGGCCAAAAGGCGCAGCCTATCGCTCGTTGTCATGCTGTGTTCCTCCTTGCGGTTTTCTTTGCGCACATTATATCCCATTCGCGCAAAAATCGCAAGGGAAGAGTGCGTTTCCCGCAAAATCTGCGCCGATAGGCGGGGGATATAGCGTAAATTAATACCGTTCGTCTTGATTTATGGGGCGAATGCTGGTATAATCGTATCAGAAAACTTGAAAGGGAAGTGTGTATTATGGCTCTTGTAACGTCTACCGAAATGTTTAAGAAAGCCTACCAGGGCGGATACGCCATCGGCGCATTCAACGTCAACAACATGGAGATCATTCAGGGCATCACCGAAGCCGCGATCGAAGAACGCGCGCCGTTGATCCTGCAGGTTTCCAAGGGCGCGCGCGCCTACGCCAAGCACGTCTACCTGATGAAGCTCATCGAAGCTGCCATCCAGGACGCGCAGGAGACGGCGGGCTTCGACCTTCCCATCTGCGTCCACTTGGACCACGGCGACAGCTTTGAGCTCTGCAAGAGCTGCATCGACGGCGGCTTCACCTCCGTCATGATCGACGGCTCACACCTGCCTTTTGAAGAGAACATCGCGCTCACCCGCAGGGTCGTCGAATATGCGCATGACCACGGCAAGGTCGTCGAGGGCGAACTGGGCACGCTCGCGGGCGTCGAGGACGAAGTCAACGTCTCCCACGAGGATTCCTCCTACACCCGCCCCGAGGAAGTTGAAGAATTCGTGAAGCGCACGGGCGTAGACTCCCTCGCCATCGCGATCGGCACCTCCCACGGCGCGTACAAGTTCAAGCCCGAGCAGTGCACCGTCAACGAAAAGGGCGTTCTGGTGCCCCCGCCGCTGCGCTTTGACATCTTGGAGGAGATTTCGAGGCTGCTGCCCGGCTTCCCGATCGTGCTGCACGGCTCCTCTTCCGTTCCGCAGGAATTCGTGAAGATCATCAACGAGAACGGCGGCAAAATGCCCAACGCCGTCGGCATCCCCGAGGAAGAGCTGCGCCAGGCAGCCCGCGGCGCCGTCTGCAAGATCAACATCGACAGCGACCTGCGCCTCGCGCTCACCGCATCCATCCGCAAGTACTTCGCGGACCATCCGGATCATTTCGATCCCCGCCAGTACCTGAAGCCCGGCCGCACCGCCATCAAGGACATGGTCAAGCACAAATTGGTCAACGTTCTCGGCTGCAACGGCAAGGCGTAATCCGGTATAGCAACAAAAAGTCGGCTGCCCGCTTGGGACGGCCGACTTTTTTTGACGGAGTGCTATGCCTTTTGTTTGAATTGGTTGCCGCATTTGCCGCAGGTGAGCGTGCCTTCGCCGGAGCCGCGCTTGG
>CAYFRC010000061.1:0-3586 GCA_964345325.1 uncultured Oscillospiraceae bacterium | reverse complement strand
CCTGTATTGGGAGAGCGTTTGCCTGATGTTTCCGAAATGGGCGATATACCACTGGTTTTCCTTGATCCGCTTGGCGGGGTTCTTGGACATCATGCGGAAGATCGACAGGAACAGGCACACGTACGCCAAGGGGCGCGCCAAAATGCCGATAAAGGGGAAAAGCCCCAATATGAGCAGCGCCATCGACGCATAGGTCAGCGCCTGCGACAGTTGATCAGGACCGTAGCGGCCTGCCATGAAGCGGGCGAGGGAATAGCGCAGCTTTTGCAGAAAACCCATGTTTCATTCCTCCTCGAATGGTGTTTAGCAGAAGAAGCAATACGGGCAGAACATCCGTGTGAGGCACAGGCCGAGGCACAGCCCCGCGCCCGGAACCGACGTGGTATAGGCGCGCTGGCTGCTCTGATACGCCTGCCCATACCCGTGCAGCTGCTCGAGGAGCCTTCGATATTCAAAGTTGTTCGGCTCCATCTGGCACGCCTGCTGCGCGTAGCGAAGGGCATCCAATCGGCTTCCCAGCCCCGCGTGCGCGATGGCGGACAAATAATACCACTCCGCCGTGCGGGTGTAGATGGCGCTCAGGATGCGAATCGCCTCATAATACTGGCCGGCGGCGATATAGACGCGCGCGGTATTCAATTCGGCAGCGTTTTGCCCCGCATAGGATGTGCCGGCGCGCGCGTATTCGGAGTAGTTCGTGCCGCCGTAGCCGTAACCGCCGCCCGTATCCTTTTTGCGCATGATGAGGTCGTATGCCTCGTTGATCTCCTTCATGCGCTGCTCCGCCCTCGCGTCGCCCTGATTGATGTCGGGATGGTATTTTTTTGCCAGCTTGCGGTATGCCGCCTTCACCTCGTCGTCGGAAGCGCCGGGCGACAGCCCCAATACGGCATATGGGTCGCTCATCATTGCCGCGTTCCCTTTCCTTTGCTCGTCTTGGTTTGCAAATAGTTGTATTTCGTCCAAACGCCCGAATAGAGGATGTTTCGCAATATCGATATGTCCTCCACGAGGGGCAACTGCTCAAACGACGCTACGCATTCGCCCATAAGCATCGTCAAAAGCGCCTTGGCCGTCTCCTCAAAGCCCTCCGCGCCCCGAATGGGCAAGAGCGGATTGAACGCGCCTTTTTTCGCGTCCTTGTCGAGGTCTTCATAGGCATCCATCATATAGATGAACTTGCCGAGCGCGCCGCCCGTTTCGCGCAGCGCGTTTGCCCACGTATCTTCCTTGTAGACGAACAGCTCCGCCAAAATATCCCCGAACGCGCCCGCGCAGGCATCGGAGGAAAAATCCTTCGCCTTTTCGAGGTCCGAGAGGCGCTTTAAGCCGTCCTCTATCGCGCGCAGCTGGCGAGGCCATGCGGCGCGGATGGAAGACATGCGCGCTTTGAGCAGCTTTGCCTGCGCGCGCCTGACGACGCTTCTGTCGTCGTTCCAGTCGTCCAGACACTTGTAATACGTCAGCGCGATGTTCATATCCGCCGCGTAGGAAATGTATTCGTTTGCGAGAAAGAGCTGTTGCGTTCTCGGGTGCGCGGGGCATACGGCGCTTCGCGATGCCGTTTCCGGCTCGTACAGGCTCGAAAGCAGCATGGCGAGAAACGCCATGTCGTATGTCAACACCATGCGCGCGCCGATGCCGTATTTTTCCTTTAAGGTCGCGCAGATGCCGCAATAAAAACCGCGGTATCGGGCAATTTCTTCTTCGGTCAGCGCATCCCGATTCGCGATCACGTATCCGAACATTTCTCTTCACCCCATGCAACAGTATAACAGAAAAATGTGGACAAAATAGCCGCCAAATGTAAAAAGTTACGGAGAGAGGACTTGCCACGCGGTAAGAAGCGCCCCGTAGGAGAGGCGGCAGTTGGCGGGGCTCGTCGAGGGAAGGCGCGCGATCTCGCGCCCCGTATCGGGGAAGACGAGTTTTTGATACAGCGCATGCGCCGTGTTCCCGTTGGCGTATATGTACTCTATCGGGCAGGCGGCGAGGATGCGCCCGATGTCGTTGGGAACGGCGCGGCGTATCGACGTATCGGCAGAGCCTTCGATTTCGCATTCGCCCGCCACGTCCCAAAGCGCCACATGATTCCGCAGGAGAAGCGCCCTCTTTTCCGCTGTATCCGCAGGAACGGTTTCGCGAAACACGTCTGCCAGCACGCGCCAGAAGCGGTTTTGCGGATGCCCGTAATAAAACCCCGTCTCGCGGGATTTGACGGACGGAAACGTCCCCAGCACCAGAACGCGGGAGAACGCGTCGTACACCGGCGGGATGGTGTGCGAAAGAATCATGATGCGGGCGCTATGGAGCCGACGATCATGCGGCGCACCACGTCGAAATGGCGGAATTTCGGCTTGACGGAATAGAAATTCAGCGCGTAGAGCTTGCCGTTCGTCTTTCCGAAACCCACGCAGGCGAAGCCCTGAATGTACTGCCCATCGATTTCGCCCGTAAACTGGAAGCTGTACGCCGTATGCCCCAACAGGTTCACGTCCGTGGTCACGGAATCGCGGTCGTATTTGTCGAACTGCGTGGAGAGCATCGCGGAATAGTCCTTCGCTTCCTGCTTGAGCGTGTCCTTGGTCATCTTGCCCTCGTAGGGTTTGGTGGTGACGGCAATGCGCGAAGGCACATCGCCCTCCTCGACAGGCTCAACGTAGCTGATGGTATATGTGCCCGGCACGTTGATCCAGTGCGACGGGTATTTGAATGTCACGTCGAGCGACTGGTTGTTCACCTTGGAATAGGCATAGCTGCTCGGCTCCAATACGACCACGGGCGTAGGCGCAGGCGTTATGACGGGCTCCGGGATGTCTTCGGGCTCCGGCGTCTCCGTCGGCTGCACGGTCTCCTGCGGCTGTTCTTCCTCTACGGGGGCGCTCTCCTCCCCGCAGCCCGAAAGCAGCAGGAGGAAGAGCGCCATGCAAAGTGCGAAATACCGTTTTTTCACGATTTGGTCTCCAGTTCCTTTTCGTCCTTTTCGCGCAGCTCCACGCGGCGGATTTTGCCGGAGATCGTCTTGGGGAGCTCCTTTACGAATTCCACGATGCGCGGGTATTTGTACGGCGCGGTGAGGCGCTTGACATGATCCTGCAGCTCTTTTTTGAGCGCTTCGCTCGGCTCATATCCCTTCGCAAGCACGATCGTCGCCTTGACGACCTGCCCGCGTACGGGATCGGGCACGGCGGTGATCGCCGTTTCCACGACTGCGGGATGCTCCATCAGCGCGCTCTCGACCTCGAACGGCCCGATGCGGTAGCCGCTCGATTTGATGAGGTCGTCCGCGCGGCCAACGTACCAATAGTAGCCCCACTCATCGCGCCACGCCAAGTCCAGCGTGTGGTAGATGTCGTCGTGCCAAACGTCTTTCGTGCGCTCCTCGTCGCGGTAGTAGCCGAGGAACATGCCGACGGGGCGGTTCCTCCGCGTGCGCACGACGATTTCGCCCACGATGCCTGGCGCGCAGGATGCGCCGTTTTCGTCCACGAGGTCCACATCGAACTGCGGGGACGGCTTTCCCATGGAGCCCGGGCACACCTTCATCCACGGGAAGGTGCCGACCGTGACGCACAGCTCCGTCTGC
>CAYFRC010000060.1:0-9750 GCA_964345325.1 uncultured Oscillospiraceae bacterium | reverse complement strand
GCGCTCTACCCTGAATACGCGGTCCACGAGATCGACGTATTTTAAGAGCGTGTGCAGGAAATCCTCCTTGCCCGTCGCCTGCGCGTAGGCGACCGCCGCCTCGAGCAGGTGCCCGAGGCAGTACAGTTCGTGGTCTGTGTAGCGCGTAAAGCGGTTGTGCGGCTCCACGGGGGTGAAGTAGCTGTTGATGTAGCCGTCCTCCCACTGTTGCGCCTTGTAGCGCCGTGCGATGTCGTCAATGGTGCGTTCGATCTTCTCGTCGCGCTGCTCCATCAGAAGGTATGCGGCGCTTTCGATCCACTTCGCGACGTCGCTGTCCCAGAAGAGGTGGGGCTTAATGGCGTCTCCCTCTTTGTAGGTGCAGTCGATCGCGTCAAAGCGCCCCGTCTCGGCGAAGCGGTCGTAGATGCCCCAGAGCGATGCTTCGCGGCTCAGGCGCTGCCTGTCCGCCCAAAACCCTTCCGTCAGGTGCACGTTCTGCATGGAAATCGGGGTGGTCTTCATGGTGTATCCCTCCGTTCCTCATTGTCGGCACGCATGTACGAATGCGTCAAAGAATTTCTGCGATACATCGTCCTTCCCAAGCGTCACCTCGGGGTGCCACTGCAGCCCGAGGACAAACCTCTTCCCCGGCATTTCGATCGCCTCGACGACCTTTCCCGCCGTCGCCGTGACGACGAACCCCTTCCCGAGCGCCTTCACCGCCTGATGGTGGTAGCTGTTCGTGTGCAGCACGCTTGTTTGCGTGACGGAAAACGCGATGGAGTTCTCACGAATCGCCACGTCGTGCCAGAAATCCACTTCGCACCCGCTCTGGCTGTGCAAAACGCCCAGCATTTCGGGCACGTCCTGATACAGGCTCCCGCCGAGTGCGACGTTCAGGCACTGCGAGCCGCGACAAATCGCGAACACGGGCATATCCCGCTTCACCGCCTGCCGCACGGCGTACATCTCATACGCCTCGCGGATGGGGGAGGAGAGCTCTGCCTTGGGGTGCAGCGCCTCCCCGTAGCGCGCGGGGTCGACATCGTCCCCGCCCTGCAAAAACAGCCCGTCCGAGGCAAAGAGCGCGCATAGCAATTCGTCCTCGTCCCACGTATATTCTACCAGCTTGACCTCCGCGCCCGCGTCCTGCAGCCCCTTCAGGCAGCCTTCGGAGGGCATGGGCTCCTTTATATACCGCTCTTTCACGCTCGGAAACATCAGGATTTTCGGTTTCGTCATTCCGCGTTCTCCTTCCTGTACGGCCGCCCGCAGGAGAGCCGCCCCTCGGGGCACCTGCCCGTGACATAGCACGCCGCGCCGTAGCCGTTAAACAATTCGGGGTCCCTTTCGCGCAGCTTTTTGAGCAGTTCCTGCGCGACGGCGCGAATCTCCCACTGCGCGCGGTTACACGCGCGAAGCCGCATGAACAATAGCAGCTCCCGCGCGTTCATCGCGAACGGGAAGGAGACGGTATTCCCCGCGAGCGCGAAAAAGCGCAGGCAGTTGTGCCCGATAAACGTTTCCGCCGCGATGCGGTTTTTCGCAAACGCCTCCTCATAGAGCGCCTTGGCCTCCGCATTTTCCGAGATGCTTTCGGGCAGGATGTGCCCGTTGTTTTTGAGTGCCTCCGCGACATCCGGAAAATCGGGCGACTGCATGCGGTGCCGCGCAAAATGCGTGACGGCGGCGAGCGAGATGTGCTCGGCGCGGAACACATACTGCATCATCTCGAGCGCGCGCGGGCGCGCATCCGTTATATAGCGCGCGATATCCCCCTCGGGGCGGTAATTCGACATGGCGAGGATTTCTATATCGCCTTTAACGACGTGCGCTTCCCCAACGCTTTCGCAGGACGGCGCGACGGGCGTCGACGGCTGCAGGGCTGCCCTTTCCGCCTCCAGCGCGCCCGGATAGCGCGCTTCTAACCATTCTTGGATGGGTTGTGCCGCCTCCGTCAACTCCGGCAGCAGCCTTCCGCGCCCGTAGAGCATGTCGCATACGATGTGCAGCCACTCCCGCACGTTCGCCGTTGCATAAAAATTCGTATAGAAGCAGTACGGCAGCACGAACCGCGCGTCCTCCATCGGAACGCCCCGTTTTACCAGCTCCCCGTATGTCTGAAACAGGAAATCCATATGCGCTTTATAGGCCTTTTCGGCATCTTCGGGAAGGTTCGGCACATAGTAGCCCATGCCCCCGTAGTTCACATATCTTCTGCTCTTGACCGTAAAGGACGCAAGCCTGTGTTCGATCAAAAACTGTTCCACCGTTACGGGGACATCCGTAAACGCAAAGGATGCGCTGTGGTGCTCCAAAATGGACTTGTGCCCGCTCGAAAGCACCTTTCCTACGAGCTTTACATCCTTCTCGTCGCCCAGGCTCGCCTCAAAGGTGGAAATTGCCGTGCCCTCCTTCGTGGACAGGCGCGCGGACGCGGCGCATACGCGCAACCCGTTTTCGGTTTCGGACAGGAGCTGTACGGGCATATGCTTCATCCTTTCGGTTTTTCTATTTCTTGTATGGGCTATTATACAACAACCGCGCAAAAAGCGCAAGAGGATGCGTTGCACCCCTTGCGAAAGCGCGCGGGATGTGCTATAATAGGCTTTGCGCGATAATCAACAGAGAATTAACCGCCTCTCCATTGTATTATTATGCAAATTGATGTATATTTATGCCAAGTCAAAGGACGGCAACATTATGAAAGCGAGGCTTTTTTCATGGCAAAAGAAAAGGTAATCCTGGCGTATTCCGGCGGTCTGGACACCACCGTCATCATCCCGTGGCTGAAGGAGAACTACGATTACGACGTGATCGCGGTCGCCGTGGACGTCGGCCAGGGCGAAGAGCTCGCCCCGCTGCACGAGAAGGCGAAAAAGAGCGGCGCGGAAAAGCTGTACATTTTGGACGTGCGCGAGCAGTTTGTGACGGAGTACATCTGGCCCACGCTGTTCATGAACGCCGTATACGAGCAGAAATATCTCCTCGGAACGAGTTTTGCCCGCCCCCTCATCGCCGAGAAGCTGGTCGAGATCGCCCGCAAGGAAGGCGCGACGACCATCTGCCACGGCGCAACCGGCAAGGGCAACGACCAGGTGCGGTTCGAGCTGACGATCAAATCCCTTGCGCCCGACATCAAAATCCTCGCGCCTTGGCGCATTTGGGACATCAAGACGCGCGAAGAGGAAGTGGAATACGCGCTCGCGCGCGGGCTGGACGTTCCCGTCAAGAAGGATCGCCCCTACAGCATGGACAAGAACCTGTGGCACCTCTCCCACGAGGGCTGCGAGCTCGAAGATCCGTGGAACGAGCCGCCCAAGGATCTGTGCATGATCTGCAAGACCCCCGAGGAAGCGCCGGATGAGGCGCGGTACGTCACCGTCGAGTTTGAAAAGGGCGTGCCCAAGAAGGTCGACGGCGTGGAGTACGGCCCCGTCGAAATCATCGAGAAACTGAACGAGATCGGCGCGGAGCACGGGATCGGCATCGAGGACCTCGTCGAAAACAGGCTCGTGGGCATGAAGAGCCGCGGCGTATACGAAAACCCCGCAGGCAAAATCCTCTTCAGCGCGCATCAGATTCTCGAGAGCATCACGCTCGACCGCGCAACCTCCCACTACAAGGACATGATGGCGGTGCGCTTTGCGGAACTCGTGTACGACGGCTGCTGGAACACCCCGCTGCGCGAGGCCATGACCGCGTTCGCCGTGAGCACGCAGCAGACCGTGACGGGAACCGTCAGGCTCAAGCTGTACAAGGGCAACGTCATCCCCGCAGGCGTGAAGAGCCCCTACTCGCTCTACGTGGAGCAGATCGCGACCTTCGGCGACTCCGAAGAGATGTACGACCACAAGGACAGCGCGGGCTTCATCAACCTGTTTGGGCTTCCGCTCAAGGTTCGCGCGATGATGCTGGAAAAGGTCGCAAACGAAAAGGCATAACCGATATTGTTTCTCACGGGCTGTCGCGTACACGCGCGGCAGCCCGATTTTTCAGGCAGAGAGGTGCATTGTATGAAGCTCTGGGGCGGACGCTTCGAAAAAGCGACGGACCACATGGTGGACGATTTCCACTCCTCCATTTCCTTTGATAAGCGGCTCGCGAAGCAGGACATCGCGGGTTCCGTCGCCCACGCGATCATGCTGGGCGAACAGGGGATCATCGCGCAGTCCGATGCGGACGAGATCGTGCGCGGCTTAAACGCACTCCTTGACGAATACGAAAAGGGCGAACTCGTCTTTGAGGAAGAGGCCGAGGACATCCACATGAACATCGAAAAGCTGCTCACCGAAAAGATCGGCGATGCGGGCAAGCGCCTGCACACCGGGCGCAGCCGCAACGACCAGGTCGCGCTGGATGCAAGAATGTTCTTCAAGGACTGCGCGAAGCAGACGAAGGGGCTTCTCCTCTCTCTGATGCGCACGGTGCTCGCCGTGGCAAAAGAACATATCGATACGGTGATGCCCGGCTACACGCACCTGCAAAAGGCGCAGCCGGTGACGCTCGCGCACCACATGCTGTGCTGGTTTCAGATGCTCAGGCGCGATGCGACGCGGCTCGACGACTGCCTTTCTCGCGGCGACGAAATGCCGCTCGGCGCGGGCGCGCTCGCAACGTCGACCTACCCCATCGACAGGGAGCGCGTGCGGGAGCTGCTCGGGTTCGCGCGGATCACCGAAAACTCCATGGATTCCGTGTCCGACAGGGATTACATGCTCGAATACATGTCGTGCGCGTCGATTTCGATGATGCACCTCTCCCGCTGCTGCGAGGAGCTGATCTTGTGGTCGAGCGCGGAGTTCGGTTTCGTCGAGATGGACGACGGCTTCTCCACGGGTTCCTCAATCATGCCGCAAAAGAAAAACCCCGACGTCGCGGAGCTGATTCGCGGGAAGACCGGGCGCGTCTACGGCGATTTGATGGCACTTCTCACCGTCATGAAGGGGCTGCCGCAGGCGTACAATAAAGATATGCAGGAGGACAAGGAGGCCTTTTTCGACGCGCACGATACGTGGTCGAAGTGCCTTCTCATGTTCGACGGCATGCTGAAAACCGTGCGCTTCAAAAAAGACGTACTGCGAAGCGCCGCGTCCGGCGGCTTTACGAACGCGACGGATGCCGCCGACTACCTCGTGAAAAAGGGGATGCCCTTCCGCGAAGCCCACGCGGTGATCGGAAAGCTCGTGCTCGACTGCATCAAAAAAGGCGTATCGCTGGACGAAATCCCGCTCGACGCACTGAAAGAATATTCGCCGCTGTTCGGGGAGGACGTGTACCAAGCGATCGACGTTTCCGCATGCGTCGCGCAGC
This sequence comes from uncultured Oscillospiraceae bacterium, assembly GCA_964345325.1. Taxonomy (GTDB): domain Bacteria; phylum Bacillota; class Clostridia; order Christensenellales; family Aristaeellaceae; genus CAYFRC01. Next base: position 4,455 of record CAYFRC010000060.1, on the reverse strand, counting down.
GGCGTGCGGACGGCGGACCCGCGCCCGAAGCCGTGCAGAAGGCGATTGAAAGTGCGCAAGCCTTCCTCGCTTCGGAGGGAGCAAAATGACCGCGCCGGAAATCATCGCATGGATCGAGGGGGCGCGCTACAAGAGCAAAAAAGTGGGGCTCGAAAACATTCGGGCGCTGCTCGCCCTGCTCGGAAACCCGCAGGATTCCTTTCCCTGCTGCCACATCGCTGGGACGAACGGCAAGGGCTCCGTATGCGCGTTTACGGAGCGCGTGCTGCGCGAAAGCGGGCTGAAGACGGGGCTGTACACCTCGCCCTACCTGCGCTCGTACAACGAGCGCATTCAGATTGACGGCGCACCCGTATCGGATGCGCTGCTTGTGCGCTGCGGCGAAAGGGTCAAGGCGGCTGCGGAAGCGCTTTTGGAAAAGGACATCTTCTCCACCGCGTTTGAATTGGGCACCGCGCTGGCGTTTCTGATTTTTCAGGAGGAAAAGGTCGATTTCGCCGTGCTCGAAACGGGGCTGGGCGGAAGGTTCGATTCCACAAACGTCGTCTCGCCCGTCGCATGCGCGATCGCCTCGATCGGGATGGATCACATGGCGACTTTGGGCGACACCATCGAGCAGATCGCCGCCGAAAAGGCGGGCATCATCAAGGAAAACACGCCCGTCGCGCTGTACCCGTTTCCCCAGGACAGCGTTTTTTCCGTGTTCGAGCGCACCTGCGCCGAAAAACATGCGCCCTTTCTTCCGTCGGGAGCTCTCGCGCTGTCGGACGTGGTTTGCGACGCATACGGTGCGAACTTCGCACTTACCTCTCCCACATTCGGAAAGCTGACATTGCGCATCGCGCTCCCTGGCAGGCATCAGGTGCAAAACGCGCGGCTCGCGGTCGCGCTGGCGGGGCTTTTGAAGGAAAGGGGCGTTCCCATCACCGCAGAGAGCCTGTGCCGGGGCATCGAAAACGCGCGCTGGGCGGGGCGGCTCGAGTGGGTCAAGCCGAACCTGCTCTTGGACGGGGCGCACAACCCGCAGGGTGCAAAGGCGCTCGTGGAGTTCGTCAAGGAATTCCTGCCGGACAGACGCATCACACTCATAACCGGCATGATGCGCGACAAGCAGCCCGAAGCCTGCGCGCAGCTGCTTGCACAGATCGCGGACGAGGTGTTCGCGACGCGCGTTGCGTGGCAGCGCGCCATGGACGAAAACGAGCTTGTGGCGCTGTACCCCCGCGCCCGCGCCTTCAAGACGGTCGAGGAGGCGTTGGATGCGGCACTGGATTGCGACATCGCGCTGGTGTGCGGCTCGCTGTATCTGGTGGGCGACGTACGCAAGATGTTCCCCTAAGGCAATACGGAGGTGACAGAAATGTTTTCCCACAGCGATCTACAAAGCGTATCGCTGCCGCTCCCCGAGGATGTTCTGAAAAAGAAATATGCAGGCGATATAGAGGGCGCGCTGCGCGCGGTGCGATACCGCCTCGCGCAGCCGGGGCTGCCCGAATGCATGACGCAGCGCCTGCGCGCGGAGGAAGGCATCCTCACGGCGCTGCCCTTCGCGTACCCCTATACCGAAGAAGAAGCGCTCGCGCTCATGCGCAAAGCCGTTCCCGATTTCGCTGCAGAGGAACTATCCGCGCTCGAGGAAGAGGGAAAGATCGATTTCCAGTGGATAGGCGGCAAAAAGCGCTATCTCCGAAGCTTCGCCGCGTCTCTCTTCCATTCGTGCGATGATTTGGCGCGCCGCGCGGGCAAACCGCACGACACATCGAACGCCGACAGGCTCCGCCGCGTCATCGCGGAGGTGCGCGAAAACGGCGTATGCAAAAGGCGCATCCGCATGAAGGCGTCACTGAAAATCAAGGACGAGTTTTTCGTGCCGGAGGAGACCTATCTCGTGCACATCCCCATCCCGATAGAGGAAGCCGAGATACAGCGCGTGCATTTGCTCTCCTTTTCTCACGCGCCCAAATCCATTTCACCAAATTCTACCCCACAGCGCACGGTGGCGTTTGAGGAAGTGCTTTTGGAAAACGCGCCCTTCTTCGTCGAATACGAATACGATGTGATAATTCGTCGCGCCCAAGGATACGATGCGCCGCCGCCAAATGCGGACGACCTTTCGGAGCACGCGCCGCACATCCTCTTTACGCCGTACATGCGTTCGCTCGAAAGGGAGCTTTCCAAGGGATTGACCGATCCCGAGGCCAAGGCGCGCGCGTACTACGATTTCATCACGACGCGCACGACCTATTCCTACGTCCGGGACTATTTTCTGATCGACGACGCGGGCGAATACGTCGCGAAAAACCGCAAGGGCGATTGCGGCCTGCAGGCGCTGTGCTTTATCACACTGTGCCGCATCGGCGGTATTCCCGCGCGTTGGCAGAGCGGGCTGTATGTGCATGACGAGGACGCGGGCTGCCACGACTGGGCGATGTTCTTCACGAAGGATCGCCTCTGGCGATTCTGCGATCCGTCCTTTGGCGGCTCCGCATACCGACAGGGCGACGAGGTGCGGCGCGATTTCTATTTCGGCAACCTCGATCCGTTCCGCATGGCGGCGAACCGCGCCTATTACGCTCCGTTCGCGCCGGAAAAGCGCTTCCCCCGAAACGATCCCTACGACAACCAGTCCGGCGAATGCGAAAGCAGCGCCAAAGCCTATCCCGAGCGGGAATTGGAGACGAAGTGCATCGTTCTCTCCATGGAGTAACACAAAAACGCGCGGAGCCGCAGGCAGCGGTTCCGCGCGTTTTACTAAACGATATTAGGCCTTTTTCTGCCGGCGCTCGAGGATCGCCCCGTGCGCCGCCGCGAGCCGCGCGAGCGGTACGCGGAACGGAGAGCAGGACACATAGTCCAGCCCGAGGTTGTGGCAGAAAATGACGCTCGACTGGTCTCCGCCGTGCTCGCCGCAGATGCCCAGCTTGATCTCAGGGCGGGTCTGCCGTCCGAGCCGCACCGCGAGCTTCATGAGGGAGCCGACGCCGTCCTGATCCAGATGCGCGAACGGGTCGAAGTCGAAAATCTTCTTCTCGTAGTACGAATCGAGGAATTTCGCCGCGTCGTCGCGCGAGAAGCCGTAAGTCATCTGCGTCAGGTCGTTCGTGCCGAAGGAGAAGAACTCCGCTTCCGTGGCGATCTTGTCGGCAGCCAGTGCGGCGCGCGGAATCTCAATCATCGTGCCGACCTTGAACTCCAGCACGACGTTCTTTTCCAGCATGACCTTCTCGGCGGTCTCCATGACGACCTTGCGCACAAATGCGAGCTCCTTCGTGTCGCCGACGAGCGGGATCATGATCTCGGGATGGATGACGTAGCCCGTCTCCTGCGTAACCTCGATCGCCGCTTCTATGACGGCGCGGGTCTGCATTTCCGCGATCTCGGGATAGGTCACGGAGAGGCGGCAGCCGCGGTGCCCCATCATCGGGTTCGTCTCGTGGAGATTGTCGATGCGCGCAATAACCGCTTCCCTCGTCGTCTCCAGGTCTTTCGCGAGCTCGTCGATCTCCTTGGTCGCGTTGCGATTGGGCAGGAACTCGTGCAGCGGCGGATCCAGATAGCGGATCGTCACCGGGCGCTCGCCCATGACCTCATATAGCGCCTTGAAATCGCCCTTTTGCATGGGCAGAATCTTCGCCAGCGCGATGCGGCGCTCGGACTCGGCATCCGCGAGGATCATCTCGCGCACGGCCTTGATGCGGTCTTCCGCAAAGAACATATGCTCCGTGCGCGTCAGCCCGATGCCCTCCGCGCCGAACTTGACGGCCGTGGCAGCATCCTTGGGCGTGTCGGCATTCGTGCGGATCTTCAGCCTGCGGAAGCTGTCCGCCCAGCGCATGATGGTGTTAAAGTCCTCGGTCGGCTCCGCATCGACGGTCGGGATTGCGCCGCCGTAGACGCTGCCGGTCGTGCCGTCCAGAGAAATATAGTCGCCCTCGTGGAACACGTGCTCCCCGATGGTCAGCGTCTTCGCCTTTTCGTTGATATGCGCTTCGCCGCAGCCGGAGACGCAGCACGTGCCCATGCCGCGCGCGACGACTGCCGCGTGGCTCGTCATGCCGCCGCGGGAGGTCAGAATGCCCTTGGAGTGCTCCATGCCCTCGATGTCCTCGGGCGTGGTATCCTGCCGCACGAGGATGACCTGCTGCCCGTCTTTGCCGGCGACCGTAGCATCCTTCGCGGTGAAATAAATCCTGCCGCAGGCGGCACCGGGCGATGCGGAGAGGCCTTTCGCGATGGCGCTCGCCTTTTTGAGCTCCTTGGGATCAAACTGCGGGTGCAGCAGCGCGTCCAGCTGGCGCGGCTCCACCTTTAGGAGCGCCTCTTCTTCGGTCAGCATGCCCTCTTTCACGAGGTCTATAGCGATGCGCAGCGCCGCTGCGGCGGTGCGCTTGCCGTTGCGCGTCTGCAGCATATAGAGCTTGCCGCGCTCGATGGTGTATTCCATGTCCTGCATGT